>JANOVQ010000297.1:0-4812 GCA_031417495.1 Pseudomonadota bacterium
GTGTCCCCTGCGAGTAAACTTCTCGCAGGGTCGCAAATCGACCTATTGCACTTCAAATCGAGACCAAGAAAAAGCATGACTTCTCTATTTCAAATCAAACAATTACCGCCGTTCGATGATTCAATACCCGGACAGCAGTGAAGATCATCTTCACTTTCTGGCTGAATCATTGGCGAAACTTCTAGCTGGGGATGATGCATATATAAAGCCGTTAGCGGCTGAGCTTCGGGTGCTGGCATGCTATGCAAGCGGAACTGAGGGACTGCTATTGCGGGTTATCGATGAGTTGAAGATTCACGATGCGGTGCACGTACATTTCCCGGGTAATCTAGACTGGAATCATCCTCTCGCACGGGGCCTGCAATTCTGGATCGCACCGATAGACCGCGCTGGTGAGGGAGATCCTCGAATACCTCCGGAACATTTCTCACTAAAGGACATCCTAAAAATTGGCGAAGCACTTGTGGTTTCAGGACTCGGATACACACATCAGCAGTTGATCCGGAATGTCGCCGAACAGATGGGTTCAGCCCATGAAGATGATGGGGCGGCTCCGCACTTAATAGAACTAAACAACACGATTGTGGGGCATCGATCGGCGCTGTGTAGCATTTTGATTAATGACGCTGACTTGGTGCTGGAGGTTGGCGAGAGGACAGTCGCTGAGGCGACTACACAAATCGGGTATGTCAGACGCGATCGTCCAGCGATCACACTTCCCACACGACCAGTGCGTACGTCGCAGGGGGCTGCCGACGACTTCTTAGTTTCAACTTCGGGCATATCACAATCGGGAACCGTCGCGTTTGTTGTTACCCACCAACATCCCGATTGGACATCCAACGGGGACGGCTACGATTTCGGCGAAGTCTCGAAGGGGCCGTTACGAATAAAGGCCTTCAAACATCCGGATAAGACAATGGAACTATTCGTGGAAGGACTCGGCGAGTCTCATGTCACAACGCGAGCTTCCATACCGAACACGAATGGTGGTCGAGTGATGGTGGCTATTACATGGGATGGAAGGGAGGCGATATTTTACTATTGCGGTGAACGGATTGCCGCGATTCACTACCATTAACTCGGTAAGCGTGCTCGGGCGAGTGTTTTCTAATTAGTCAGCACGGGATTCGCCTGTGAATCTATTTTGGGGCAACAATTGGGGCAAGTCCTTAATGGTTTTCTCTATACGATGCATATAGATCAATTACTTGGGATGTGAGAGCGGGGGAGGTCCCAGCCTCCACCCTTCTATGACTAGTCTAGTATTTTCGTGGTGGCGTTTTACGTCATCCTTGCGCTGAGCGCGCTAGCGCAGCGACGGCGTCTACCCTGGTAGTGGGCTCACAACCTACATTGCGATGCAAGAAGGCTGGCTATCCCTCGCAGGGGTCAAAGACCTGCACACGTGTGAGATTGTCGGTCAGGTGTTGGGATCACGGATGACGAAAGCGTTGGTCGCTCAAGCGCTGTTTAGCGTGGTATCGCAGCACCAGCCACCTCGGAGATTAACTCTCCACAGCGACCGCGAGCGCAATACTGCGCGCACGACTACCAAAGTTTGCTCCGTCAATTCGGCATGCAATGCCTCATGAGTAGGGGTTTTCGGATGGTGGCGGAGGCCGTCGGACGCTTCGATGGCAGGACCGAAATCGAGGGCAAGCTACAAGATATTGAATTTCTGAATATCTTTAACCAGAGATTGTAGAACTTACCCAAAAGTTACCCCCGCACCGGCTATGTGACCGCCTGAATCACCTGCCTAGTCTTCAGATTCCCGAACTCACTTCGCGCGTGCTAAAAGAAAACCCCGCCGGAGCGGGGCAAGAGAAGGGGAGGGGAGCCGTTGTGACCGCAACGGTTATGCGGAGTTCCAACATAGACCCAAGTCCTCGATAATCGGCTCATGCCTAATCCATCCGATCCCGATTGGGTTTTCGAGCAAGCCACTCAAGCTCTTTGCGCATTCCGCTAGGCTCGCCAGCGCGATAAAGATACAGCCGCTCCTACTGGCTGATGAAGCAGACGAGGCGATCGCGAGGGTTGAAGTGGTTGCGTCCAGTACCGCGCCAGGCGTCCAACACCCATTCGGGAACGGATAAGCTTTGACCGAAAGGTGAGGCTCAGCCTGCGTCGTGGTGAATCGAAAGAGGAGGGCCTGACATGTTGCAGAGAATTTTTCACGTCAACATTTGTGTAAGTGATATGGAGCGGTCGATTCGTTTCTATCAAGATCTCGGATTCACCAAGATTACGGATTTTATTCTTGATGATCCTAGCGTTGGAGATGCATTAGGATTGCAAGCGAAGAAGCTCCGGGGGGTATTTATGCGGTTAGGCAACGATACCAATGCCCCGGTGCTTGATCTGGTTCAGTTCATTGATCCACGGCCGCAAGGCCAGCCGTATCCTACCCTCAACAATATCGGCATCTGTCGTATCGCCTTCACCGTCGATGACATCGACAAGACGTATGAACAACTCAAAGCCCTAAAAATTGATTTCGTTGCTCCTCTTAAGAAAATCAATGGGCCAGACGGTTCCGAGATCAGTGTGGTGTGTTTCAAAGATCCGGACGGGACGATTCTTGAATTAGTTAGTGGGTTGTAGACCCTAAAGACAAAGACGATTGATCAGTTTCCGCAGCGGGCGAGGTGCACGCAGCCCAGTAGGTAGGGCCTTGTATCTCTCTCCGCGACGGCGCCCAAAGGGAAAGCCCCGCACGGGGCGGGGTCTGTGGCTGTTCCGAGCTCCTTACCTGAATCTTGCCATGACTATCAGTTGTGGAAGTTGCTTGACCCTTGCCCTCACCTTGCCTGTTTTGAGCAGCCTGCGAGCGGGCCAGGAGCGTCGTCGCCAGCAATTCCTTCCACGTAGTAGGTCACGATCGGTTCCGGCTTGCCCTTGACGAAGGATGCTGGCATCGGCCACAGGCGAAATCGCTGGTCGAGCATGTTCCGAATCTCGTTCGTGATCAGCAGGTCGACCTGGTGCTCGCGCGTCAGCCCTTCGACCCGTGACGCCACGTTGATTGGGTCACCGGTGACGCTGAACTTGTTCAGTTCACCGGCACCCATCACACCTGCGACTACTTCGCCGCTGTGGATACCGATGCCGAAGCTCAGTGCGGGTAGCGATCGCACGCGCAGTTCGGTGTTGTAACGCGCAAGCTCGGCGCGCATGTCCAGCGCCGCCAGCACCGAGTCGCGGGCCTGCCAGGGATTGGGTTCCAGCGCTCCGAACAGCGCCAGCAGCCCGTCGCCGACCAGTTCGGTGATATGACCATGGTGGCGGCGAATGGCCGTGTCCATATGCTGAAAATAATCGTTGAGCACAGTCACCGTGCTCGCCGGGTCGAGCTGGTCACACAGCGCCGTGAAACCGCGCAGGTCGGCGAACAGCATTGTGACCTGGCGCCGCTGGGGGGGATAGATCCCGCTCCCCTCGGTCAGACGCTCCACCACGTCGGCCGGTACAAAACGTTCGAATTGGGACTGCAATTGCCCGAGTTTGCGCTCGGTGTCAGCCAGCAGATGTTCCATCTGGCGCGCTCGGTGTCGTGACACCAGCAGCACTGCGCCCAGCATGGCGCATGTCAGCAGGACGCTCACCATCCATGCCAGTGCCCAGCCGGTCATTCCAGCAACATGGCGAGACGCACCGTGGCATTGGCCAATGCGGCGACACCGATCGCTTCCAGCACCACGGCGCCACCCAGGTCGGTCGCCAAGGCGCGGGTCTGGTGCTGGATCGCGCCAGTCTGGTAATGCACGGTGTTGCGCACCCAGGACAACAACCTGGATTCATGCGGCGTAAGCCGTTTCGAGTCCAGCGTCGCCAACGTCGTTTCGACCTCGGCGTCGTCGAAACCTTCCGCGACCAGCAACTTGCGTGCCCCGTCCTCGCAATACCGGCACTCGAGGGTACGCCCAACCACTGCAAACATCAGCGCCTTGGTGCGCCGTGGCAACACGGGCGAGGCAAACGCGCCGTCCAGCGCGGCCTTCAGCATGTCGGCACCTTGCAGTCCGGCCAGTGTCGCGACCACCGGGCCAAATGCGCCGGCGGCCAGTGTCGCCCGGTCGAAAGAGGTGGCATCGGACGGGGCTGGATTTTTCGCCGCCAGAACACGCACCAAAGGGGCCGCGAGGCCGATCAGGCGTCCCAGGACACCATTGGCCATGCGCTCGAACCCAGTTTCGGGCGGACACGCGATCAGGACGCCGATCCGGTTGTAAAAGCACCCCAGCGCGATCAGAAATGCCGTTTCGTTGACTGCCAGCGGCGCATATCCCAGCTTGATCAATGCGTCCCGCTCCGCCTTCGCGGGACGCGGCCGCGAGCGCGCCAGATTGCGGCAAAAGGCGATAAAGCCGCGCTCCATGTCGTCGAGTTCGGCCATGTGCGCATCACGCTCGATGCGGCTGATGAAAGATTCCGAATAACCCTGAATCTTCATGTACGCGCGATTGGCGCCATAACAGTAACGGCAGGAATTCTCCTGCGACGTGACGAGCATGCCGATATTGGTGAGGCGCTGGGAAATCTGACTCGGGCGATGAGTCGTCACCCGCAGACAGATCTCGCGCAACCAGGGACAGGGCGTGACACGCCGATCGACTTCGGCTACTCGCCCACCTCGGCGCCTGATTTCTGCTTCCCAAGGCGGGTCAGAATTCGCCTGCAGGATTGGCTCGCCCCATTGGATCTCGCTTAGTAATTGCGCCATCACAGACTCCTTCCTTCCCTATCTGGCACGAGTTTCCGCCTTTTGCGCGGCGGCAACAACTTGGTCTACGCCATGGCGTAGAC
>JANOVQ010000298.1:0-1880 GCA_031417495.1 Pseudomonadota bacterium
CCCTCGTCGCCCGTGCGGGTATAAATTTTTGAAAGCCGATGCCCCATGCTGACGCCGCCTACGGTGAAGGTGAGAGGCAATGTACTGACGCCCTGCAGGCGTGTCAAAACGGAATGGGTCGGCAGCGATTACACTGTTAGAATAGCGGTCCCAGCGCGTGCACGAACATGCACATCGCCCAAGGCCGGGTCTCTTATATCAATGGACCCAGGGTCCGCATCTCCGCCAGATTCTGAGACATCGATGAACAGCGATTCGCTTGAAAAACTGAGCTATTCCGTCGTGATTCCCTGTTACAACGAGGGCGATAACATCGCGCACCTGGTGGCTGAAGTGGTGAGTGCCGGCGGCGCTCGGCAAGACTACGAAATCATCCTGGTCGATGATGCGAGCACTGACCACACGCTGGAAACGCTGCAGAAACTCAAAACTGTCCAACCTCGTTTACGGGTGATCCGGCACGCCTTGAATCGCGGACAAAGCGCCGCACTCTGTACCGGTGTCGCCGCAGCCCGCGGCCATTGGATAGTCACCCTGGATGGCGACGGGCAAAACGATCCGGCCGATATTCCGAGACTCTTGCGAGAAGCGCAACGCCTGGAATCTGCGCAGCGCGAACTCATTGTCTGCGGCCACCGAACCCGCCGCCGGGATAATTTGCTTCGTCGCTGGTCCTCCCGCGTAGCCAATGCAGTGCGCGCGCGTGCGCTGGGTGATGCGACCCCGGATACGGGTTGTGGCCTCAAAATCTTCACCCGCCAGACGTTCATGGACTTGCCCCATTTCAATCATCTACACCGCTTTCTGCCGGCCTTGGTCCAGCGTGCAGGCGGGCAGGCAGTGTCAGTGCCGGTGAATCACCGACCGCGCCTCCATGGCTATTCGAAGTACGGTATTAGCAACCGTCTTTGGGTCGGGATCGTCGATCTTTTCGGCGTGAGTTGGCTTATCCGCCGTCGTTTCCGAATTTCGGGTACTGAGGAAGTTTGATCGATGATCGCGGAAGGCTTTCTAGGCCCCTACCTCGGCACGTGGTTGCCCTGGCTCTACGCCAATTCGTCGTGGTGGACGGCCTTCGGCTTATTTGGGAACGCGCTGTTTAGTTCCCGCTTCCTAATTCAATGGCTGCACTCCGAGCGTCAGAAACAACTCATTGTGCCACCCATTTTTTGGCATCTCAGCTTCTGGGGCAGCCTGTGCGCCTTGGTGTATGCCTTACACGTCGATAAATTGCCGATCATTCTCGGTTATCTGTTCTTACCGTTTTTGTATGCTCGAAACCTGAAGCTGCTTAGCCGCACACCCACGCCACAAGGCGAACGGCAGTGATCCTCGAACGCTACCTGATGCGCGAGTACCTGCGGACGTTTGCGGTGATTATTGGCGGGTTGATCCTGGTGTATTTCAGCACCCGCCTTGCGGCTTATCTCGGGGACGCGGCGGATGGCAAGATGGCGCCCGGACATATCGCAATTCTGCTTGGCCTGAAGATGCTGGTGTCGTTGCGCGATCTCATTCCGATGAGCTTATATATCGGCATTTTCGCCACCCTTATTCGCCTGCAGCGCGATTCCGAATTAACCGCACTGCGGGCAGCCGGCAGCGGACATCGCCTGCTCTTGCTGGCAGCGCTAAAGCTGGCGCTTCTGTCCGCCGGAATCGTCGCCTGCCTGACTTTGTTTGCCGAACCTCGTGCCGAGGAAGTCATCAAAAAAATCAAAGATCAGACCGAGAACGAGGCGACCATCGCCGGGGTTAAGGCGGGTCGCTTCAAAGAGCTCAGCGGCGGCAAACGCATTTTTTATGCAGAGAAAGTCTCCCAGGACGAAACGCTGCTGCAGAATGCCTTTGTGCAGATTCGTGATGGTGCCGATGTCGGT
>JANOVQ010000299.1:0-2603 GCA_031417495.1 Pseudomonadota bacterium
TGTCCCCTGCGAGTAAACTTCTCGCAGGGTCGCAAATCGACCTATTGCACTTCAAATCGAGACCAAGAAAAAGCATGACTTCTCTATTTCAAATCAAACAATTACCGCCGTTCGATGATTCAATACCCGGACAGCAGTGAGTATTTCTAATTATTCAGTAACTACCGGGACGTCCGTTGAAAATGCCTAGAAATGCAGGACAGCGCTGGGCCAATCCCCGCACAGATATTTTAAAATATTCGCCAACTTTTATTCACCCGTTCTGACGGACGAGGTCCTCCACGTACTGTTTCCGACCAAATCTTGCTTGAGTCCCAATATGGGACTAAGATTCCTGCATGCGAATCATTGCGCTGCGCACGCTCAAACGGTTTGTTGAGAGTAAATCTGCTTTCAGTGATGCGCGCGAACCCACACTGGCTTGGTATCAACAGGTGCTCAAGGCAAACTGGGCTTCGCCGGCCGATGTAAAGCGCGAGATTGGCAGCGCCAGCATCCTGAAAGACGGTCGAGTTGTGTTCAATATTGCTGGAAACAAGTACCGCATCGTGGTCTGGATTAACTATCCCTATCGAGTCGTCTATGTGCGGTTCATCGGCACTCACAAACAATATGACTTGATAGATGCGCAAACCGTGTAGCTAAAGCGAGAAATTTCAATGGAAATAAAACCAGTTAGAACCCGGCGCGATTACGCCGCAGCGCTAAAGATGATCGAACAACTTATGGGTGCCAAACGCAACACACTCGAAGGCGATAGATTGGATGTCTTAGTGACGTTGGTCGAAGCCTACGAAACGAAGCATTTCGCGCTCGAGCTGCCGGATCCAGTCGCTGCGATCAAGTTTGTGATGGAACAGCGCAACCTCACGATCAAGGATCTCGTCCCCTTTATCGGCCAGCCGAATCGTGTCTACGAGGTACTTAACCACAAGCGCCCGCTGACGATGGCCATGGCCTGGAAACTACACAGGGGGCTGGGTATCCCGGCGGAATCTCTTATCCGACAGGCAGCGTAGTCACTATTGAATCGGCGCGGTGGGGCTCAGTTTTAAACCGACGCCAACAGATGACGACCGATCAGCCGGTCGGTATGGAGCACTCAGCACGGGATCTCCATGCCAACCGCATTCCACACGGCGGCGCGGCCGTTCCCACACGGGAGCGGGTATCAGTCAGAGCTTGCCTTTTGCGTTTCATCGACGTATCGATGCGAGACAGCGTCGGCAGGGATGCGAATAGGCCGATGGAAATATCGATACGACTTCTTGGTGACTGTGGACGCGCTTTGCGATTGGGACGGAGGCAAAGGGCAAGCTCTGACACCCATCCCCGCCTTCCATTGGTTCTGAAAGACACCTGGACTAAGGGCGGCAAGGCGCGCGAGATCCCAATCCGGACGACAGAACAACGCGAAGTCCTTGACCGCGCACATCGCATGGCTGGGCGTGGCTCCTTAATTCCAGCTGACCGGAACTATGTCCAGCAACTCCGGGTGTATGAAGGTCACACCGCAAGGGCTGGCCTGTCGAAGCTGCATGGTCTGCGCCACGCCTATGCCCAACAGCGATACCAAGAACTGACCGGCTGGAAGTGCTCGGCTGCCGGTGGCACCGAGTCCGGCGCACTCACGCCAGAAGAGAAAGCCCAAGACAAGGAAGCGCGACTGACCATCAGCCGCGAACTGGGTCATGAAAAGGAAGGCGTGACAGCGATTTATCTTGGTCGCTGATTCCGATTCGAGTATGCAGCGACAACCCAACATCGCCCCACGGCTCCTCCGTTTCCGCGATGCGCCACGGTACTTGGGCATGGACCGGAACCGCTTCAACCTTGAGGTGCGGCCTCAACTTACCGAAATCCGCATCGGCCGCCAGGGCGTGGCCTTTGATCGTCTTGAACTTGACCGGTGGGTCGACCACTATAAGTCCTGCAACGGACGTCCCGGTCAACTCAAAGGAGATTTGACATGGGACAGAAGAGAACCGCCGGACTCATCAGGCGTGGTGGGCTCTGGCATATCGACAAACAGATCCGAGGAAGCCGGCTTCGCGAGAGCACTGGCGAAAGCGATCTCAAGCAAGCGGAAGCCTACCTTGCGAAATGCACGGAGGAGTTGAGGCAGGCAACGGTATACGGCGTACGGCCGAAGCGGACGTTTCGGGCAGCCGCCACGAAGTACCTTGAAGAACACCAGGACCGGCGACGGATCGCCGATACCGCGCTCCATCTGAAGCAGCTTGATCCGTTTATCGGACGGCTGCCGCTGGAAGGGGTGCACATGGGCAGCTTGCGGCCGTTCATCGAAGCGCGGCAACAGGAGGGGCGCAAGACCAAGAGTATCAACCTGGCGTTGGGGGTGGCGCGGCATATCTTGAACCTGGCAGCGTCGGAGTGGCTGGATGAGCGCAACCTGACCTGGTTGCAATCGCCGCCGAAGATCAAACTGTTGAAGGTGACGGATGCGCGGCTGCCTTATCCGCTGTCGTGGGACGAGCAGGTGCGACTGTTTGCGGCTGTGCCGAAACACCTCGCGCGGATGGCGCTGTTCAAGGTCAACACTGGGACGCGCGACAAGGAGGTTTGCTTTTTGAGGTGGGAGT
>JANOVQ010000300.1:0-2835 GCA_031417495.1 Pseudomonadota bacterium
TGTCCCCTGCGAGTAAACTTCTCGCAGGGTCGCAAATCGACCTATTGCACTTCAAATCGAGACCAAGAAAAAGCATGACTTCTCTATTTCAAATCAAACAATTACCGCCGTTCGATGATTCAATACCCGGACAGCAGTGAGAAGAAATCAAGATTTACTACGGCCTCTGTTTCGTCATCCCGGATACCGCAGAGCGGTGAGCCGGGATCCCTGCTAAACATCTATCGCCCCTGGATCCCGGGTCTGCGCCCGGGATGACGAGGGTGAAGATTAGCTCAGAAAACGTAAAGCACTCGCGCGTCCCGCGGCCAGATTAGCCCGATGCTCCTCGAAATTGAGCATCGATAACAAGCCCTCGCCGGCTTGCAAACGCGCGATGACGGCCCGTTCGCGCGCCTCAATCTGTTCCGCGAACGGCAACAACTCCGCGAGCTCGGCGGCACTCGCGACGATAATCCCATCCTCATCGCCAAACACGATATCCCCCGGATTGACGGTCACGCCACCGCACTGCACCGGTTGCTGGACCGGGGAAAGCTGTTGAATGGTGCCCGCGAGCGGGGTTGCGCTGCGCGCATAGATGGGGATCTCAAGCGTGCGCAAGGTCACGGTGTCCCGCACCGGACCATCGACGATGATGCCGGCAAGCCCGCGCCGTTGTGCTTCGAGACTGAACAATTCCCCGAGCACCGCGCGCCGGCTGCCGCGGGTATCGATCACGAGCACGTCACCCGCTGCCGCCTCCTTGAGCGCCACCATGACAGTCATGAAATCCTCGCGACAGGTGAGGGTGAAGGCACGCCCAATGAGCTTGCAGCCTAGGCGAAGCGGGCGCAGACCGGGATCCATCAGCCGGATCGCCTTATTGGCATCGGCTAAATGCGAGGTTTCGATGGCCGCGAGGCGGCGGGTCAGACTTGCGAGATCCATCGGTGGCCTCCAACTGAGCGGGTTGACCCCCGCAGTGTACCCGAGGGCGTCAGGCGCAGGGCGTCGCGCTTTTCAAGCACAACCCTCGGATTAGCCATGCACTTCCTCGGGTTCATTAGCGGTCAACCGCCGCTTCTAGGTTACAGTCCACTTTCGGTAATCCTGGTCGGCCAAGCTTGCTCACTCAACCCGTCGTTAAAGATCTCGTGCTCCTCGGCGGCGGCCACGCGCATCTTGCCGTGTTGCGACGCTTTGGCATGCAACCGGTCCCCGGGGTGCGCCTGACCTTACTGAGTCGGGCCAGCCAATCGCCCTATTCCGGCATGCTGCCGGGGCTGATCGCCGGTCATTACCAGCGCGATGAAATGCATTTCGATCTGCGCGCGCTCGCCGAGTTCGCCCAGGCACGCTTCATTCAAGCCGAAGTCATTGGGCTCGATCCCGTCGCGCGGCGAGTGCTGTGTCGGGATCGACCGCCGCTCGAATTCGATCTCCTCTCAATCAACGCGGGTTCCACGCCGTCGCTCGCGGATCTCGTTGAGGCCTCACCGCAGCTCACGCCGGTGAAGCCGATCGATGAATTCAATGTGCGCTGGCTGGCACTCCAGGCGCGCGTGCTAGCGAGTACCGATTCCCTCAAAATCGGGGTTGTCGGGGGCGGTGCCGGCGGCGTTGAGTTGGTCCTCGCCATTCGCCATCGGCTACTCAGCGAACTCGCGGCCGCTGGACGCAGCGCCGCACACCTTGAGTTTCATTTATTCACGGCCACTGCCGAGGTCTTGCCCGCGCATAATCGCCGCACTCGCGACGCCTTCGTCCACGTGCTTGCCGCGCAGAAAATCCAGCTGCATACCGGACAGCGAATCGTACGGGTCGAGGCGCGGGCCGTACAGGCGGAAAACGGGGTGCGCTACCCGCTCGACGAAGTGTTATGGGTAACGACTGCGGCAGCGGCACCCTGGTTCGCAGAAGCAGGTCTCGCCGTGGATGCGACGGGCTATATCCGGGTTGGTCATGACCTGCGCTCAGTCTCACATCCGCAAGTTTTCGCGGTGGGCGATTGCGCAACCATCGATGGCGCAGCACGGCCTAAGTCTGGCGTGTATGCGGTCCGCCAGGGTCCTGCGCTGGCGGAAAACCTGCGGCGCGCCTGTCGCGGAGAAGCACTCCGTGTTCATCATCCGCAGCGCGACGCGCTGAGTTTGATTTCAATCGGCGCCAAATATGCGGTCGCCTCGCGCGGCAATTGGCAGTTGAGTGGGGCATGGGTGTGGCGTTGGAAAGACTGGATTGACCGGCGCTTCATGCGCAAGTATCAACAACTGCCGGCGATGCAGCCTACTGCGATGCCAGTGCCGGCTGCTTTGGCGCGCGAGATCGCAGCGCTCGGTCCACAAGCAATGCGCTGCGGCGGTTGCGGCGCGAAGGTCGGCGCGGAAATCATCGCTGAGGCCTTACGCGAATTGCCGGCAGCGACGCGCCCAGACATCGTCGTGGGCCTCGGGGGCCGTGATGATGCGGCGATCACTGACTTACCAAGCGGTCGGCTGGCGGTACACACCATCGACGGCTTTCGCGCGTTCGTGTCCGATCCCTATGTCTTCGGCCAGATCACTGCCGCGCATTGTCTGTCTGATATTTTTGCGATGGGCGCGCAGCCGCAGTCGGCACTGGCCTATGTCACTTTGCCACTCGCGGCACCGCCGCTGGTGCGCCGCGACTTAACGCTGCTGTTGGCCGGTGCCAGTGCGGTGTTCGCAGGCGAGGGGACTGCGCTGGTCGGCGGGCATACCGGCGAAGGCGCGGAGCTATCGTTGGCCTTTGCGATCAACGGCCATATTGCTCGCGAACAGATCAAGGCCAAGGACGCCCTACGCGCCGGCGATTGCCTGATCCTGACCAAGC
>JANOVQ010000301.1:0-2640 GCA_031417495.1 Pseudomonadota bacterium
GCCGCCCTGCAGGCCTATGGCGCGATTACGAGCGCGTTGTTCCATCGTGAGCGCACTGGCCAGGGACAGTATATCGATATCTCGATGTATGACGCGTTGCTCGCCACCATGCATAAGGATTTTCAGCAGGCGCTGAACCCGGATACCCGCGAGCGCCTTTACGGTCCGCTGGTGACGGCGGACGGCTTTGTGTTGCTCATGCTGCTCTCGCAACGTCATCTTGAGAATCTCGCGGATTGCATTGGGCAACCGGAGCTAAAGGAAGATGCGCGGTTCTCGACGACGGTCGCGCGCTTTAACTACTACCCGGAACTCATTGCCATCGTGGCGGCATGGAGCGCGACGCGCGCGACTAGCGAGATTGTGAGTGCGCTGGAGAAGGCCGGGGTGCCGGTCACTCCGTATCGCGATATCAGCGCGGTGCTCGATGATCCGCAGCTCCTGCATCGCGGGATGTTGGCAGAGGTGACCGATGCCGCCGGTCCGCTGCGGGTGCCGAACACGCCGATGTTGTTTTCCGAGACTCAGGCTGCGGTGCAACCGTGGGTGGCGGCGTTGGGCGCGCATACCGCTGCGGTGTTGGAGACGCTTGGATATTCAGCGACGGCGCGCGAGTCTTTGCAGGTGGCGAAAGCGATCAGCATCCCCACCGTGGCGCAGTAATCTTCAGGTATGACGAGCCTCGAAAGTGGACGGCCTTCCCACCACACGGCGGCGGGCTTCCGTAACAACTACGCGAGTGGTTGGCAGCGCGCCAGTTTCTGGCGCTGGCAACAGGAGCGCTGGCAGAAGGGAGTGCCGAAGGCACCTGCAGGTGGTTGGCGCTTTCCGAGTGTGCATCCCGATGTGGAGTGGCTTAGCGAAAATCGCACGGAGTCCAGCCTGACCTGGATCGGACACGCGACTTTTCTGCTGCAGGTTGCCGGACTGAATGTGTTGACCGATCCGCATCTCACGCAGCGCGCCTCACCGCTCGGCTTTGCAGGACCGCGGCGCTGGATGCCACCGGCGCTCGATTTCTCGTCGCTGCCGCACATCGATCTCGTGATGGTCTCGCACAATCACTACGACCATCTCGATACCGAGACCGTGCGGCGGCTGCAGCAACAACCCCGTGGCTCACCGAAGTTTCTCGTGCCGTTAGGCTTGAAAGCCTGGTTTACTGCCAAAGGCATTCACGATGTGCTCGAACTCGATTGGTGGGAGGTCACCGACCATCACGCACTCAAAGTGACCTTCACCCCTGCGCAGCATTGGAGCGCACGCAGCGCCTGGGATCGCAATCGTTCACTGTGGGGTGGCTGGCGGATTGACCACGCAGATTTCAGTTTCTTCTTCGCCGGCGATACCGGGTATTCCGAAGACTTTGCAGATATCCGCGCCCGCTTAGGTCCGGTGCAGCTCGCGGCGCTCCCGATCGGCGCCTACGATCCGCGTTGGTTCATGGCGGCCAGCCATGTGAATCCAGAAGAGGCGGTGCAAATTCATCTCGATCTCGAAGCGACACATTCAGTCGCCATGCACTGGGGCACGTTCGTACTCACCGATGAGCCGCTGGACGAGCCGCCGCATCGCCTGCGGCGGGCTTTGCATGCGCGCGGCATTGCGGAAGTGGATTTTATGGTAATGAAGCACGGGGAAACGCGGCGGGGATTGGATTCGCAGCCGCCGGGAGCGCCCATCGTTCCCACAATCTGAGCGGTGGCTACTTCGAGGTTAGCTTGAATAACGAGCGGCCATGGATCCCGGGTCTGCGTTGCTTTGCAGCTTCGCCCGGGATGACCGTGTTTAGTGTCTGCGCCGATCTCTCTTTTCGTCATCCCGGAAAGCGTGTAACGCTTATCCGGGATCCAGACAGGCTATCCGTCGGGCATGATTCGGGAGTCTGCGCCGATTTGCTGTTTTATCCGAGAGATCGATGTTTGGCCATCAACCCCGCATCTTCACCTGTTCCCACGCCGGATGCAGACTGGCGGTCGCACTGGGGCGTGCCGCCATCCGCTTGAACCAGGCGTTGATATTTTTCAGGTTTGGATTGAGCGGCTGGCCAACGCCTTGCGCGAAGTCCATGCAGCAGTAGAGCGTGAAATCGACGAAGCGTGGTTCATTGCCGCAGATGAAGGGGTTGCTACCCATCAGACCGTCGAGCTTTTCCAGCCATTCCTGGGCGGTCGCTTTCAGATCGGCTGCCGCCGGCGGGATGCAGTGCACGCGGTTCTTGAACAATTCAAACCCTTCCGCGTAGCGGAAGCCGTTGTACATGTTCTCGGTGATATTGAGTTCGACTCTGCGTTGCCAGGTGCGCGCGTGTGCGCGTTCTTCGGCGGTCTTGCCGACCAGGGATGGGCTGGGATGTTTCTCTTCGAGGTATTCGCAAATTACAGCGGTTTCGGCGACGAAAGTGCCGTCGTCTAGTTCAAGTGCTGGCAGCTGGCCACCTGGGTTCCGTTTGAGGTAGCCCTCTTTGCGGTTCTCGCCGGCGAGCAGATCCACTTGTTCATTGGGTAGGGTAATGCCCTTTTCCGCCATGAACATCCGTACCACGCGGGGATTGGGTCCAAAAGAATCGATCAGCTTCATGGGTGTGGCCTCCTAGGCTTGGTTTGATTTGGAGTATCCGCGAGCTGGCCGGCGGCGTTG
>JANOVQ010000302.1:0-2380 GCA_031417495.1 Pseudomonadota bacterium
GCGGCTTTGAGTTCGCTCGCTTCGCGGCCCGCGACTCCTTCGATGGTGACCACCTCGCGCGCACCGACCGCCGCGAGCGACAAACTACAGGAACGGTATGGTTGACCGTCAACGTGCACCGTGCACGCGCCGCACTGTGCCATGCCGCAGCCGAATTTTGTGCCGGTCAGGCCCAGATCATCGCGCAGCGCCCACAGTAGGGGCTGCTCGAGCTCGCCGCTCAACTCGCGCGTTTCGCCGTTGATCTTATTTTTGTAGGTCATGGGTTGTGTCCCGACATGAGTAAGATTAAAGCTGCGTTAAACAGCGACGCCATTGCTTGCCAAGGGCAACGCTCGAATGCGCTGCTGCATGAGCGCGAATAGCGCGTTGCAGACGGCGGGCGCCACCGAGGGGACACAGCTTTCCCCCATACCAGTCGGCGGTAACGCATTTTCAACAAAATATGTCTCGATGAGCGGGCAGCGATCCATGCGCAGCACCCGATATTGATGAAAATTACTTTGTTGCGGGCGTCCTTTGTCGAGCGTGATTTCGCCATACAGCGCGGCGGACAAGCCAAAAATTAACGCGCTCTCCGCCTGCGCCCGCGCCCCATCTGGGTTGACGACCAGCCCACAATCCACCGCGCACACCAATTTTTGCACTTTGATTTGCGCCTCGACTTGTTCAATCTCAGCAATGATTGCGACGTAAGTCCCGTAGAACTCATGACCCGCGATCCCGCGCGCGCGACCGCGCGGCGCAGGCCGTGCCCAGCCTGCCTTGTCGGCGGCGAGCGAGAGGACTGCTGTCATCCGCGGATCTTCAATCTGCGCGAGGCGGAATTCTAGGGGATCAGCTTTAGCGGTGTGCGCGAGCTCATCGACGAAACTTTCCACAAAGTACACATTATGTGAATGCCCCACCGAGCGTAGCCATTGCACGGGAATCGGCAGCTCGGTCTTATGCGCATCCACTGCGAGATTGGGGATTTTGTATTTCATCGTCGCGACAGCATCGATGGTGGTCAGATCGACACCATCCTTGATCAGAAAGCTGATCGCAGAATTGGCCACCGCGGACTGCCCCACGAGTCGCTGCTGCCACGCGCTGATTTTGCCTTGCGAATTCAACGTCGCAGCAATCCGGGTTAACACTAAGGGTCGATAATAGCCCCCGGTAATGTCATCCTCCCGTGACCACAGCAGCTTCACCGGCCGCTCCAGATCTGGCAACGCGCGCAGAATTTCGGCCGCCTCTGCGATCCAGTCCGACTGCGGATTCGCGCGTCTGCCAAAGCCTCCACCCATGTTCGCGACAGTCAATTGAACGCTCGCTTTATCGATGCCGAGAATGCGCGCGACGACCTCCTGGTCCTGCGCTTGGAACTGTGTGCCGACATCGACCATGATCGAAGCGCCGCTTCTCTGGATAAGACAATTCAGTGGCTCCATCGGCGCGTGCGCCAGGTAGGGCGCGATGTACTCGGCGCGAACGACGGCACCCACCGCCTGCGGATCTTCTTCGGGTGCGAGCGCGGAGAGGGCCGCAACGCCGGGCCTTTCCGCGAGCGCCTGGTAATCCGCAATGATTTTAGCGGTCGACAGTTCGGCACCACCTCGCTCATCCCATTCGATAACCAGAGCATCCCGTGCGCATTTGGCAGACCAGGTACTGTCCGCCAGCGCGGCCACACCGCCGGGAATTTTGACAGCCGTGAAAAAGCCCGGGATTTTTTGCGCAGCGCCCGGATCGAAGGTAACCACACGCGCGCCGAACGACGGCGCATGCGCCACCATCGCCACCAACAGGTCCTTGCGCTGAAGATCGATGCCGTAAACCAGCTTGCCAGAAGACTTCGCGCTCACATCGGCGCGCGGCGGCGAGGTGCCGATGAGGCGAAACGCGGCGGGTGCCTTCAGGGCGATATCCTGCGGCAACGGAAACTTGGCCGCGCGTGACGCCAGTTGCCCATAGCTGAGTGTTTTGCCGTCCGCCGCGATCACGCGACCGCTGCGCGTGCTTAGTTCGCTCACCGGCACGTTGAGTTGCTGACTCGCCGCTGCCAACAACATCTGGCGCGCTTGCGCACCCGCCAGCCGGTAAGGCTGGTAGAACACCGTAATGCTAGTGCTGGCTGCGGTGATTTGAATGCCGTTGAAAAACGGATTGCCGAACTGCGCAGCGGGTTCGCTGGTCCGCATGCGAATTGACGACCAATCGGCATCCAGTTCCTCCGCCAGCACCGCCGAGAGCGCGGTGAAAACGCCCTGGCCCATTTCAGCTTGCCCGATCACCACTGTCACGACATCCTCAGCGGTGATCTCCAGAAAGCCGTTTGGCGCGAAGACCTTGCTCACCGGAGCGGCGAAGACCTTCCCGGCACCCGCGCCTGGCA
>JANOVQ010000303.1:0-2875 GCA_031417495.1 Pseudomonadota bacterium
CGATCGAACACGCGGCCGCGCGGGCCGCACCCGCCTACAGTCTGCGCAGCTTGCTCACGCGCGATATCGTTTTGCTCGGGCTCGCCGGCGCATTGTTACCCCTTGGCCAGTTCGCACTCGTGACCTATCTCGCGTTGTACCTCAAAGAAACGCAGGGCACTGCGATTACCACCTCGGCCTTGCTGCTAGTGGGTGCACAGATCGCCGGTGCCGGTGGCCGCCTCCTGTGGGGAGTCTGGAGCGATCGCCTGTCTGCAGGAAGGCGCAAACCCAGCTTATTGATCGCCGGCCTGCTCTCCGCGCTCGGCTCGCTGGCCTTAGGCTGGATTCCGGCGGCGACTCCCTTGTGGGTGATCTGGCTGATCGTCCTCAGCTATGCCTTTAACGCGATCGGCTGGCACGGCAGCTGGATTTCCCTGGTCTCAGAAATTGCAGGCCCCGAAAAGCAGGGCCGTACGATTGGCGCCGCGATGACCATCATGTATGCAGGCATCATCCTGCTACCCCCCTTGTTCGGCGTATTCGTCGACTTCACCCACTTCTGGTCGGGCGCCTGGAGCCTGCTCGCCTTAGGCTTACTGGTTGGTACCAGCTTCGTTGCGCAGGTGCACGAGCCGCGCCCGCACCTGACCAGCTTCGCGGACGTCGCCGAGGTGCCTTGACTCTCAGCCTGCATAGGCAATGCGCGTGCGGTCACCAATCCGCGCGCACTTCTGCGCGAGTTCACATTATTCACGCATTACTTTGTTTCTTATCAGCGCGAAGCACTACGCTTAAGCCGCTGCCGTTTCCCACCCCAGGAGTAGTGCCAACATGGATGCCAAGACCTTTCCTTCGAAAATAGACGCCTGGCTGTTAGGCGTTTTCGCAGTCGCGTCGCTCGCCGCCGTGAGCGGCACGCTTACAATGCTTGCGCAGGGTGTCACCGGCGCACTGTGGATGGCGCTGCCCACACTGATCGTCGGCGTAGGTCTACCGGTGTGGCTGTTGTGCGCGACCCATTACCGTTTCGAGGGCCAGTCGCTTGTCGTGCAAGGGGGACCGTTTCGATGGCGCATACCAGTCGCTGAAATCTACACTGTCAAACCCACCAATAACCCGCATTCCAGCCCGGCGCTCTCGTTGGCGAGACTGCGCATCGAGTACGGTGAATCGAAGGCGTTGATGATCTCGCCACGTGATCTCGACGCCTTTGTCGAGGAACTGCGGGTACGCGGGGGTCCGCCGCTTAGCTTGGCCATCTAGCGTGGCGCACCCTCACAGTCGATCAAGAGGCAACTCGGTTTTCGCGATCACTTTGCGCAAGACAAAACTCGAATGCACGCCCGTCACGCCGTCGATGCGCGTCAACCGACCGAGCAGGAATTCTTCGTAGTAAGTCATATCCGGCAACACTGCCTTCAGCAAATAGTCTGCAGCCTGGCCGGTGACAATGCTGCACTCCACGACTTCGGGCAGCTTCTTGACCTGGCGCTCAAAATTATCGAAGCGCTCAGGCGTGTGGCGATCCATGCTGATGCTGATCATCGCTGTGATGTTGAGTCCTAGACGCGCCTGATTCAGCAAGGTGACATGGCGCTCGATGAGCCCTGACGCTTCGAGACGTTTCACGCGACGCGCGCAGGGCGTCGGCGAGAGCCCGATTTGATCCGCGAGTTCCAAATTCGTAATCCGCCCGTTGGCCTGCATCACGCCCAGGATCCGTTTATCGATCCGATCAAGCTTGGGCTGCACGCGGTTGGCGCTGGCGATGGCCATGATGACTCTCTTTTTAAATGGCGAAGCTCGATTATTAGGGATTATCCCTATTTCTGTCACTTAAATTAGAGATTAAAAAAACTCCCCGCGCCGAATCATAGAAAATTTGAAGTCTTTCGCTACGCACCCTTCTCTATAATTCGTCCCTATCAAAGGCCTCCCAAAGGACGACAGATGAACACTTTCGATCACCGCAAATACTCACCCTTTGCGCCTATCCGGCTCAAGGATCGCACCTGGCCAGATCAGATCATTACACACGCACCGCGCTGGTGTTCGGTGGATCTGCGCGATGGCAATCAGGCGCTGATTGAGCCCATGAACGTCGCCCAGAAGTTGCAATTGTTCAAACTGCTGGTGCAGGTGGGCTTCAAGGAAATCGAAGTTGGCTTTCCGGCCGCGTCGCAGCCGGATTTCGATTTCGTGCGCCACCTCATCGTGCAACGACTCATCCCGGATGATGTCACCGTGCAGGTGTTGACGCAGGGGCGCCCGGAACTCATCGAACGCTCCTTCGAGGCATTGGTTGGTGCCAAGCGCGCCATCATGCACCTCTATAACTCCACTTCCACCGTCCAACGGCAATACGTTTTCGGGCTCGATCGCGCCGGCATCAAAGCCATCGCGACCGACGGTGCCGTCAAGATTCGTGAATGCGCCGCGCGCTATCCGGCCACTGACTGGGTGTTCCAATACTCGCCGGAGAGTTTCACTGGCACCGAGCTCGATTATGCGGTGGAGGTCTGTGATGCGGTTGTAGAGATCTGGCAGCCGACCCCGGCCCGACCCTGCATCCTCAATTTGCCGGCAACGGTTGAGATGAGCACACCAAATATCTATGCCGACCAAATCGAATGGTTCTGCCGCCATATCGCACGCCGTGACTCCGTCCGCGTGAGCTTGCACACGCATAACGACCGCGGCTGCGCGGTCGCGGCCGCTGAACTCGCAGTGATGGCCGGCGCCGACCGGGTGGAAGGCACCTTGCTCGGCAACGGCGAGCGCACTGGGAACATGGACATCGTGACCATGGCGATGAACCTCTATAGCCAGGGCATCGATCCCCTGCTCGACTTGTCGCACATGGACGAAATCATCCGTTGCGTAAAGGCCTGTA
>JANOVQ010000304.1:0-13001 GCA_031417495.1 Pseudomonadota bacterium
GTCGAACTTGAAATTCACGCCGGTTAAGGTCAACAGAATTTCCGGACACCCATGCACATCAACCTGCACACCGGGCGGTGTACCTGGGCAACGATCACGGCTATCGGGAACCCCATCGCCGTCACTGTCAGGATCAGTGACAGTCTTCGTCGCCACGGCGACTGTCGTCGACGACTGGGTAACCGCCACCGCCGGTGGCGGTGGTGCATCCTTCGCGCACAGCGCATTGCCGATCAGCGCGCCCACCAGCACGCCAGCCCCGATTGGGCCACCTGAGGCGGTCGCCGCCGCAGCGCCACCGCCACCCGCCACCGCACCGGCAAAAATGCATAAGGGATTATGGGTGGAGCCCGGCTTACCGACCAGCATTGTGCAACCCGAGAGGGAAACACTTAAGACCAGCGCGCAGACCGAACCGATTCGATAATTTTTCATGATTAACCTCTTAACTGATATTGCGGAACCCCGACACAGCACGGTTCCGCGCAAAAATTCATGCAGCGCCCCGCAGGATCTTCAACCTGGGCGTGGCTCTGCGTGGGGGATAATCAGCCATCGAGAGGCGTTTCTCTGTTCGATAACACACATATAGAACTCTATCGGGAACATCACCGCCGTTATTCGTCGGCGCTGGCGGCTTCCAGTTCTTCATGGAGTTTCATCTGCTCCATCATCATTTGCCGCATGTCCATCCGCTCTTCCGCCAGCGTATGAGGTTTCGTCAGCTCTGCGTCCGCGAGATCCTGCTCGGCGCCCTTGGCAATCGCTTGTCCCACCATTAGCGGCCCGCCCATCTCGCGCATCGTGGAGATGTTTTCGCGGAGGCGTTGTGCGTGCGCTTCAATTAGCGGTTGCCGCAATTTCCGGCCCGTGGTGGTCTTGAGTTCCGCAACCTGGCGCTGCATTTCGTGCATGTTCTCCTGCATCCGATGCATTTTCTGCTGCAGGCTGGCCTCGTCCAGAACCTCAACTTGGGCGGCAGGTTGGTGGTCGCCGGCGAGTAATTTCGACCACAGAAAAGCGCCAACGATGATCGCCACCATCACAACGATCACTACGGATCGATCACTCAAAGGAAATGGCAGGCGCATCTATCTGTGGTTCCAGGCGGATTATTTCGCTATCTTGAGCGCGCTCGAAACGGCGCGCCGCTTCCTGCCAGTCAACCACCGACCACCAGCCTTGGAGATACTCGAGGCGCCGATTTTCGTGCTTCAAGTAGTAGGCATGTTCCCACACATCGTTGACTAAAATGGGGCAGTACCCGTCTGCCATGGGATTGTCATGCCCGCTGGTAGTCAGGATTTTCAGCTTGAGATCGCCTTGTTGAGATTGTACGAGCCAGATCCATCCCGCGCCAAACAGCTCGCTCGCAAGCTTTTCAAATTTGTCTTTGAATTTCTCAAAGCTGCCGAAGGCGCTGTCGATCGCCGCGGCCAGTGGTCCGCACGGCGCGCCCCCGCCGCGCGGCGACATCGCACGCCACAGCAGGCTGTGATTCACATGCCCGCCCGCATTGCGGCGGACCGCGGTGCGAATGTTCTCGGGCACCTTGATCAAATTCAGCAATAGCCAATCTGCAGATTTCCCCTGGGGCAAAGTCGGTGCTGCTTGCAGCGCGCGATTCAACGCCTCCACATACGACGCATGATGCAGATCGTGATGCACAAGCATGGTGCGCGTATCGATATGCGGTTCGAGCGCTGACGCTGCGTAGGGGAGCGGCGGCAGTAAATGCTGTTTCATGTGACCGTTCCCTAGTCGCAGGCGGCAGCCTTGTGTGCGCTAAGAAAGCGCTAGATCAAATTTCTCTTTCACGGAGCAGCGCTTCATCGCCGCAGCTTACCGGTGGCGGGGAATCCTCACGATCAGTGCTGAAAATCTGCGCAAAGCGTTCCTCAATCGCATCCATCAGCGAAATGCGACTGATGCCATCGCGGCCCGTGTGGCGCGGCCTCGTTTGGTTCTCGAGTCGAGTGAGCGTCGGCAGTCCGTCGTGCGGAGCAGAAAGCCGCGCGGGATTGAGTATTTCCACAGGATTGGGTGAATTTTTTTGAGCTGGTTTTTTCATGGTTACCTTTGCCTCTTGCACCTCCGCGAAATAGCGGAGGTTCAGGATGGATATTGCCGGGCAACCATAAGCGCGGCTGAATCGGGATTCAGTGCGCTATCGCGCTTTCGCTAGCGGAGGAAAATTCAGTCCGTTAAATTCGGCCCATCAGCAGTAACACGACGAGGACGACGACGACCAATCCCAAGCCGCCGCTCGGCCCATATCCCCAGCTCCTGCTGTGCGGCCAGCTGGGCACGGAACCGATTAACATCAAGACCAGCACGATCAACAGAATGGTTCCCAAACTCATGGCGTTCTCCTTGAAGTTGCCACACCTTAACCCCAGGAGCGGTGTCGTCTCGGTGCGCTAGCGCGCATAGACCGGTGCTCGCGCAGCCCATTTTTAAACTGGATTGCCAGATCGCTGCACTCCTCGCAACGACGTGAGCGCGACTGCCTGGCGTCGCTCAGATTTTTTTCCTGGTGGACACTCCGTGCGTTGTCGAACAGAAAACTCGACGACCGTGTGTAACGATCGCTCCCTTAAAATCGAGGAGCACACATGAATACGAAATTTAAAATCGCCTGTCTGGCACTGACTACCTTGCTTACTCCAGCGCTGGCATTAGCCGTCGAAGACTCGGATTCGGATCGTTCACGGCCAATGGTATTTGTGAAGGACTCGGCAATCACCGCGAAGATTAAAACCAAACTGGCGGCGGACCACATCACCAGCCTCGGCCGCGTGCATGTCGATACCGACAAGGACGGCGTGGTCTGGTTAAGCGGCACCGTGCGCACGCAAGCCGCCGCCGACCAGGCGCTGGCGATGGCACGTGGCACGTGGCACGGAGAATGTGAAGATGGTTCACAGCACGCTCAAAATTGCGCAGGACGATTAGCGTTCTGGCTTGAAATAGCGCGCTCAATGCCCTCAATGCCGGGTGCTGCACCCGGCATCCCCTCCTGACGATAGCGCGCGAGCGCTTCGCGCAGCCACTGATTACTGGTCGCGGGGGCACCCCCTCTACACTTAACCTCGTACGCTCGGCCGCTTAGACTGCTCTGCGTCGCGGCTTTCTCGATAAAATCCTCGGCGGTGTTGATGCGACCGCTCGCCACCAGAACCTCGTACTTGTAACGCAAGTGGGCCGCAGCCATCGCTACACCGTACCAGCGACCGTTGCGCCTGAACTCGCACCCCGAGTGGTCGACCATCGTCAACAGATATTCGATCTCATTTGCTACCACCAGCGAAGGTGCGGCCTGCGCGGATGGTGCCAAGCCGAGCACCAGGATCAGGCCTAAGGTCTTTGGCCATGCACGACTGGTCATAGCTCACTGGCAATTGGCAGCATCGAAAAGAATTTCACGGCCACTCGGTCCCAGAAACTCCGCGCGGGCTCGTCGAGATAATCCACCGGTTTACCGGCTTCTGCGGTTTTCCACATCATCTGAGGCCGCTGTCCTGCGCTCTGCGGCAGCAAGGCCAGGGCATAAGAGTTTTCCCGCTCGGCCATGCCGTCGAAGCGGAGCGCTGTTTGTTGCGCAAGTTCGGGACTGTCGATGATCAGGCCGACCTCGGTGTTCAGATACTTTGAACGATTATCGAAATTCAACGATCCGATAAACAACTGCCGGCGATCGAAGACGAACATTTTCGCGTGCAGCGCGTAATTGCCATAACGCGATACCGTCGCCGTCTGGCCGCTACCCCGCGCATTGCCGAGGAGTGAGCGAACTTCATAGAGCTCTACGCCATCGTTCAGTAAGGGAATTCGAAAGTGAACGTAGCCGGAATGGGCCACCAGTTCGGGCGCGGACTCGAGCGAATTAGTCAAGACACGCACGCGCACCTGCCGCTGACGCAAATCTTTCAAGATCTGCAATTCTTCGTCGGCGGGAACGAAGTAGGGCGTGATCATCAGAAATTCTGACTGCACGGCGCGCGCGGCATCCGCTACCGGGCGCAGCATTAACTGCCCGCGCAAGCCCCCGTCTGCCACCAGTTTTTTGTCCGGGCTATCACAAACCACCTGGGCGTGGGCCCACACCAGGGGTAAGCGGCCTGAAATCATGCCGGCATAGGGCTCGCCCGTGGCCACCAAGGTGGCGTAATCGATGCCGTCTGTCTGCAGGGTCTCCAATTGCTTGCGCGGACCTTCCCGTTCGCGCTCGCGATGCTCCGCGATAACAGTCGTTGCGTGCTCACCTTTGGTCAGCGCCTCGACCGGAATCGAGAAACGGTTTTTCCAGTAATCATCGAAGGTGGCAGAAAGCTCGTTGACGATCGGGCCCGCCGCGAAGATGTCGTCGTCGGCGAGCTGGCCTTCCGGGTCCATCTGAAAATATTCGTTGCCCACGTTGCGGCCACCAATCAGCGCCACCGTGTTATCCGCGATCAGCATTTTATTGTGCATCCGATAATCGAGCCGCGCGCTGTTGAACAGGAACTCGATGGCGCGCAGCGGCTTAAAATAGCCACGATAGGCAAACGGATTAAAGATTCGCACCTCGATCTCGGGATGGGGATCAACGGCGTTGAGCTGCTCGTCGCCGGCGATGGCGCCGCCATCATCCACCAGCACCCGTACCCGCACACCGCGATTGGCCGCACGCAGCAGCGCATCGGTCAGCAAGCGTCCGGTCTCATCGCCGCGGAAAATATAGTATTGAACGTCGAGGGTTCGTTCGGCAGCATTGATCATCTGCATACGGGTTAAGAACCCGTCAACGCCGACGTTAAGAATGCGGAATGCAGAGTTTCCGTCATGTTCGCGCGCGGCCTGCGCGAACTGCGCGCCGAGCCGTGTTTCTTCAGGGTGGGCGAGCGCCACCGAAGACGTTTTTGGGAAGTGCGTGCCGGGCGCGAGCGTGGTACAGCCACTGAGCACAGCGACGATCAATAAGACCAGCGCCTGGTACATGCCTAGCGCACAAACAATGCGATCAGAATAATGATCGGAATCGGGATACCGAGAAAGTACAGCAGAATAGAACGCATGGCGTTTTCCAGAGATGAGGGGTTGCGCAGTGGCTCAGGCGTCGCGGCGGCGCCCGCCGTAGGTGGCCGCCAAGCTAGCGGCGAAGGCCCCGCACAGAAGCGAGATGAACAGCCATAACGCGGCATAGGCGGAGGCTTTGCGCACCTCTTCTGCCAGCGCGCGCGCATCGACCACAGTGAGTTGCACTGCGGCTTCGGCCTTTGCGATGTCGCTAAGCGGCGCGCCCGGCGCGCCATCTGCGTGAGTCACGTAGGCGGCGGTGTCCGGCACAAACGAGCGCGCGCTCGCCAGATCGTCGCCAATGATCGAACCAATGACTGAAGTCAACAAAATGGCCGAGGCCAACGAGGCCACCGCCCACGTCAGAAAGCCATGAGCGGTGTCGCGAAAATACACTTCGTTGGTCTCCACCTCAGGCCATTTCGTGCGCAGCCGGCCCGCCAAATAACCGCCCATGCCGTAGGCGACAAATTGGGTCAGCGTGACCCACAAGATAGTGGACACGCCAATGGTCGTCGCGCTTACCCCCGCATGGCGCCAGGGCGACAGCGATGACAGGCCGAGCCCCGTGCCCAATAACAACAGAATCAGGGACAGCGCGGCCGCGGCGGCTGCGCCCGCCAGAATTGCACTCCATGAGACTGCGCTGGTCGCCACGCTCGGGCTGCTGACGGCACCCAACAGCGCGCCATTGATGATGTCCTGCTCGCTGGGTCGATTCATGGGATTTCGCTCGTCAATGTTCGGGCGCCGGAGGGGGACGTGGCGTACGCGTAGCAGAGAACATATCCGCCAAATTCGCGCCAGTCTGTTCGCTTGCGCGCTTAGCCATGCACACGCCTGAAGCGTGCTTCGCAATTTCAGCTTTGGCCAGTTCGCGCCACAGTCACCGCGTAAGTTTCGCGGGCATGCCGCAGATCACTCAATAGGCGGTTCAACTCTTTCTTCACCACGGCGTAGCACTCGCAGGCATGCGTTTCGAGTCCGGACGGTTCCAGCACTGAAATGTGACCACGCCGGTAGCGAATGAGTCCTGCGTGCTGCAATTTCCCGGCCGCCTCGGTAATCCCTTCGCGGCGCACGCCCAGCATGCTGGCGATCAGTTCTTGCGTAATAACCAACTCCGACGAAAGGGCGCGATCGGAGGTCGATAACAACCAGCGGCACAGTTGCTGCTCTATCGAGTGGTGGCGATTGCACGCGGCGGTCACGGACATCTGCGTCATCAGCACATCGGTGTAGCGCAGTAGCAGGTACTGCAGCAGGCCGGCGCCGTCAAATTCCCGTTTCAGCACCTGACTCGTCAGCCGGTAGGCGTGACCTGCGGCGCGCACCACGGCCGAGCTGGCGGTGGTCCCGCCGCCCATGAACAACGCGATCCCGACCATCCCTTCATTGCCCACACCGGCGGTTTCGGCCGAGGCGCCGGATTCCATCACATAGTGCAACGAGACGATGGCGGTGGTCGGGAAATAGGCGTACTGCAACGCGGCGCCGGGTTCGTACAGGAGTTGACCGAGCAGCATCGGAACCAGCTCAAGGTGCGCAGTCAAAGCCGTCAGCTCCGCGGCGGGCAGTGCCGCGAGGAGATGGTTCTGCGTTGGGGAATGAACGAACGGCATCGAGATAAGTGACAAGCTAGGGGTTATTTGCGGCTGTTAAATTCGACACCAATTCCGCGGTAACCCACGAAGCTGCCGAGCTGGTTGAACATGGGCTCCCCGCTCACTCGAAACTGTTGTTGCGAGCCATCGTCACGAGTACGACTGAAAATAAAATCCAGAAACGGTTCGCGGGCAGCGATCTTGGCGTGCAGCGCAGCGCGCTCCGCCTCGTTCCACCCCATCGTCCCGCCGCTGCTGGCGGCGCCCGTCAACGACTCGACCTGAATGCCCAGCATTTCCAACACCGGACCGGACACCTTCGTGTAGCTCCCGGTCTCATCCTGTTCCCAGTACCAATCCGCCGCCAAGTTGGTGAGGCTGCGATAGCGCGCTTCGCTTTCACGCAGTTCCGCGGTGCGTTCCTGTACTGTCGCTTCCAGCAGCGCGTTGTGACTCGCGAGTTTCTGGTAGAGCAGACGCACTTCCAGCATGTTGTGAATGCGCGTCCTGACTTCCACCAGATCGAACGGCTTGCTGATGAAATCCTTGGCGCCGGCCTGCAGCGCGCGCAGCTTGTGACCCGGTTGGGCGGTGAGCACGATCACCGGCAGATAGTCGTCAACGGAGTTGGTTTTGAGGCCCTCCATCACCTGGAAGCCATCCATGCCGGGCATTTGCAGATCGAGCAGAATCAGGTCGTACTGGTTCTTTCGATGCTGCGCGCAGACTTCCGCAGGATTCATCGTCGACACCACACAGGTGTAGCCGGCTTGCAGCAACAACTGCGTAAGCAACTCAATATTGCTCTGTTGATCATCCACGATCAGGATGCGCGCACTTAGAATGTCAGATTCGGGGAGCATCACATCGGTTCCTTGCCCGCCGCGCGGAGTGCTGCGGTGTGCGAAAATTTTAACGCCACGTCCAGTGCATCCATGAACTTGTCCACCTTGATGGGCTTGGTGAGATAGTCGAAGAACCCGGCCTCGAGACCCTTCTCGATATCACGCAGCACCGCATTGGCACTGAGCGCGATGATCGGGATATGTGCCGTGGCCGGATCTGCACGCAGAACTTTCAAGGCTTCGATCCCGCTGATCCCGGGCAGGTTGATATCCATCAGAATCACGTCCGGCAGATAGGCGCGCGCAAATTCGACGCCGAGATTCCCGTCCGCCGCACTCAGCAGGCGCAGGTCGGCGCGGCGGGCAATGAGTTCTTCGACCAATTCCAGGTTGGCGGGATTGTCTTCCACATATAGCAAGGTGCGCTGCGGGGTGCCCTTCAGTAGCTGCGCCGACGCCAGCGCGGCACGCACGCCTTCCCGAACTGCAAGCTGCGGCGCGCTCGTCAGGCCCAACTCGATCCAGAACACACAGCCCACCCCAACGGTGCTGTCGGCGCCAATCGCGCCTCCCATCAATTCCACCAGGCGCTTGGTCACCACCAGACCGATGCCTGTGCCTTCCTCCACGCTGGCCTCTCGTCCGAGGCGATTGAACGGCTGGAAAAGCTGCGCAAGCTGTGCCGGGGCCAGTCCCGCCCCGGTGTCCCGGACACTGATACGAATCGAAGCGGGCAGCGTCGGGGTGCACTCCACGGCAACGTTGCCGCCCAGCTTGTTGTACTTGATGGCGTTGAACAGAAGGTTGATCAGAACCTGTTTGAGCCGAGTTCGGTCGGCTTTGACCCAGTAGGCACTTCCCAGGCGCGAAAACGTCATGCTAATGCCGCGCTTCCGGGCCTGCGGCTCGATCATCGCCCGACACTCGAGCATGACGTCGACCAGCGAGACCGGCTCGTGCGACAGCATTACCTTGCCCGACTCAATCAGTGCGAGATCGAGAATCTCGTTGATCAACTCCAGCAGGTACCAGCCTGCCTTGAGAATCTGATCGAGGTTGCGCTTCTGGGCAGGCGTCGGCAGCGGAGTGCCGGTATCCATGAGCTGGGCGAATCCGAGAATCGCATTGAGCGGCGTGCGCAGCTCATGGCTCATACCGGAAAGAAAATCCGTTTTCGCGTGATTGGCCTTCTCCGCCGCGGCCATCGCCTCGGTGAGTGCCGACTCGGCGCGCTTGCGCACGGAATTGTCGCTGCCGATCAACAGATATCCGATGATGTCGCCATAATCGTCGCGCAGCGCCGTGATCGACACCAGGGCCGGAAAGCGACTGCCGTCCTTGCAGATATACGTCAATTCATAGACGTCCTCGATCGCCCGCGAGGCTTTGAAAGCCAGCGCCTCGAAGCCCGGCGCAATCGGCGTTGCGAGTTCGAGGCTCAAGGCCTCGGCGCGCGCCGCCACTTCCTTCGGATCATGAATATCGCTCGGACTCATCTTGTTGACGACTTCGGCAGCGGTGTAGCCCAGCATGCGCTCGGCGCCGACATTGAATAACTGGATGATGCCTTTCTGGTCGGTGGCGATAATCGAGAAATTGGCGCTGGTAAGGATCGCGTGTTGCAGGGCCGCCACATTAAGCGGGGCCTGCTGGCGTGGCAGCAAGGGGGTAGGGTCTCGCGTGCTGGCGAGGGCGGCGGACTGTACTGTGTCGAGCATGCGTTAATTCCGTTTTACTGAGTCCGCGGAGACTGATCATAGCCAGTCCGCGGACGATGGGTGATAACGGTCCGTTCTATCAGCGTCTGTGCGCCAGACCACATAAACGCCTTAGAGGCGGGGCAATTCAAGATAAGACCGCTGCCGTGCGCGGCGGCCATCACTTGGGATGTCCGGTCACCAAGGTCCAGGTGTGCCGGGCGATTTGCCCGCCCTCCTGCGCGGCGAAGACTTGCACTGCGCAGCGTGATCCGGCTGCGCTGAGCGGATTGTGCGCGGCGCGGTTGCGCTTTTCATCCAGGCTGATCCCGAGCCACGCCAGGCTCCCGCAGATCGCGGCGCGAATTTTTTCGTCGTGCTCGCCAATGCCGCCGGTAAACACCAGGCAATCGACACCGCCCAGCACTGCGATCATGCCGGCAACCTGCTTGCACACTGAATAGCAGAACATCTGAATCGCGAGCCGCGCAGCGGGGTTCGCGACGGCGGCTTCGCGCAGACGCCGCATGTCGCTCGCAACCCCGGAGATACCCAGCAGGCCGGACCGGTGATTGATCAGATCCTCCAGCATCGCGGCATCGAATTTCCTGGCGCGCAGCAGATAAATGAGCACGCCGGGATCGAGATCCCCGCTACGCGTGCCCATTAGGATCCCACCGGCTGGCGTTAAGCCCATGCTGGTATCGATCGATTGACCATTTTTCACGGCTGTGATGCTGGCGCCATTGCCAAGATGGGCAATGATTAAACGCGGCGGCAGGTCTGCTCCGAATTGCGCCACCACCGCTTCGCACGCGAGGCCGTGAAAGCCGTAACGTTGGATCCCTTGTGCCTGCCACTCCTTGGCGATCGGCAGCACGCGCGCAACCTCCGGCATCTCTGTGTGAAAAGTGGTATCGAAGCACGCCACCTGCGGCAAGCCGGGGAAATCTTCTTGCGCCTGCTGAATGAGCGCCAGTGTCGGCGGCAAATGCAGCGGCGCGAACGCGACGGCGGCATGCAGCTGCTGTAACACCCCGGCATCGAGCAGACAGTGTTGGCGGAGCGCGGGTCCACCGTGCACCACGCGATGGCCAATGGCCTCTGGCGCCGGCAGTCCCGACTTGGCAAGCCGTTTTTTGAGATCGCGCATTGCGTGCCGTGGGTCGCGCACGGCAGTCTCGGCGAGCAACGCCTCAGTGCCTGAGGCGGTCACCTGATACAACCCGAATTTGCAGGAAGATGAGCCGCTGTTTAAGGCGAGCACGTGCACGGCGCGCGGAGGCTCTGCGCGGTGTTTGTTTGGCGTGGCCTTCTTCATAAATTCCAGCACCAGTCGCGGACTTCAGGCAGATCGTCGCCATGCTCGGCGATATAGTGCTGGTGGCGCTCCATGGTCGCCCAGTAACGTGCCTCGGCCGCCTGTACGCTTCCGGCGAGGCGTGGCACTCGCCGAATCACGTCCAGCGCGAGTTGATAGCGATCGAGATGATTCAAGACCACCATATCGAACGCCGTGGTGGTGGTGCCCTCTTCGCAGTAGCCCCGCACGTGAATATTGGCGTGATTGGTGCGCCGGTAGACCAGTTTATGAATCAGCGCGGGATAGCCATGAAATGCAAAAATCACCGGCTTGTCAGTGCTGAATAACGCATCGAATTCCCGATCTTCCAGGCCATGCGGATGCGCGGAATGTGGCTGCAATACCATCAGATCCACCACATTGACGACTCGCACGCGGAGGCTCGGCACATAGGTGCGCAGCAAGGTGACGGCCGCGAGGGTTTCCAGGGTCGGCACATCTCCCGCGCAGGCCATCACTACCTCGGGATCGCCGGCATCGTTACTGGCCCACGACCAGATACCCGCGCCCGCGGTGCAGTGGCGCACCGCCGCGTCCATGTCCAGCCACTGCCACTGCGCTTGCTTGCCGGCGATGATCACATTCACATAGTGGCGGCTGCGCAGACAATGATCCGTTACCGACAACAGGCAGTTTGCATCCGGCGGCAGATAAATCCGCACGATGTCGGATTTTTTGTTTGCGACATGATCCATGAAGCCAGGATCCTGATGCGAAAAGCCATTGTGATCCTGGCGCCAGGTATGCGAGGTGAGCAGATAGTTAAGCGAGGCGATGGGCTTGCGCCAGGGAATTTGCTTGCTCACCTTCAACCATTTGGCGTGTTGATTGAACATCGAATCGATCACATGGATGAATGCCTCGTAGCACGAGAAAAGTCCGTGACGACCGCTCAGCAAGTAACCTTCGAGCCAGCCTTCGCAGAGGTGCTCGCTAAGCACCTCCATCACGCGGCCATCCGCGCTGAGATCGGTATCATCCGCGACCACCTCGGCCAACCACGTCTTGCCGGAAACTTCATACACCGCGTCCAGGCGATTCGAAGCGGTCTCGTCCGGGCCGAAGAGTCGGAAGTTTTGCTTTGCCAAATTCAGCTGCATGGTCTCGCGCAAAAAATGCCCGAGCACCCGCGTCGCTTCCGCCGCGACCGCGCCCGGCGCGGGCATCGCCACCGCGTAGTCGTGAAAGTCCGGCAGCGACAGTGGCTGCCACAATTGCCCACCGTTGGCATGCGGATTGGCGCCCATGCGGCGCAGTCCAGTCGGCGCGAGCGCGGCATACTCGGCACGGAAGATGCCGTGATCGTCGAACAGTTCCTGTGGCGCGTAACTGCGCAGCCAGGCTTCGAGCTGCTGCAAATGGACGGGATTCTTGAACTCTGCGATCGGGACCTGATGGGCACGCCAGGTCCCCTCGACAGGCTTACCGTCGACCACTTTCGGACCGGTCCAGCCCTTCGGCGTGCGCAACACCACCACTGGCCAGCGCGCACGCACGCTGCGCGCCGGACTCCCCGTGCGCGCGACACGTTGAATCTCGACAATCTCGGCCAGCACTCACTCCAACGACGCCGCGAGCGCCTGATGAACCTGCAGGGGATCGTCGCCTTCCTCGAAGAGTGGAGTGTAACCATAGCCACGCAGGAGTTCGGTTAACTCTTCGCGACTGATCCGCGCCAGGATGGTGGGGTTAGCAATTTTGAAACCGTTGAGATGCAGAATCGGCAGCACCGCGCCATCGCGCGCCGGGTTCAGGAATTTGTTCGAATGCCAGCTCGCGGCTAACGCGCCGGTTTCCGCCTCGCCGTCACCAATCACGCAGGCGACAATGAGATCCGGATTATCAAAGGCCGCGCCGTAAGCATGGGCTAATGAATAGCCCAGCTCGCCACCCTCATGGATCGAGCCCGGAAGTTCCGGTGAGGCATGACTGGGAATGCCATACGGCCAGGAGAATTGACGAAAGAGCCGGCGCAGGCCGTGGCGGTTACGTTCAATCGCCGGGTAGTGCTCGGAGTACACGCCTTCAAGATACGTCATGGCGACGAGGCCGGGACCGCCATGCCCGGGCCCGATGACGGCCAGCATGTTCAGATCGTGCGCCTTGATCAGCCGATTAAGGTGCACATAGAGAAAATTCAAGCCCGGTGTCGTGCCCCAATGCCCCAACAGGCGCGGCTTGAGATGCGCGAGCGTGAGCGGCACTTCGAGTAACGGATTGTCCTGCAGATAGATCTGCCCTACCGAGAGATAGTTGGCGGCGCGCCAATAGGCGTGCATTTTGTGCAGGAGATCGGGTGACAGGGTTTCGCGCATGCGGGGTCTCCGGGAGCGGTAAGGGAGGATCGGGTCCCGGGCTGAATTAAATAACGAAAGTGGTGACGGCCGCGCCGGTCAGGGCGTGGGGCGCGCGTCGCTCAGGCCTTTCAGCGCCT
>JANOVQ010000305.1:0-2627 GCA_031417495.1 Pseudomonadota bacterium
GGGACATTCAGGAGTAAATCTCGAGGCTACATTACTCTATGCCGATCTTGATGCCTCAACAAAACTCGTTGAAAAGTACGAAAAAGAGTTTGTGGCTGAAATCTATAAAGTCTTTCTAAGTTGTGCCGCCTCAATCATCAATCCGTTGCGCTTCCTCGGAATGCCGCACCATTAAAGGATGTCCTAAGCAAACATCATGCGGGGCGCTGCCCTATTGTGACGTATCGCCGGGGCCGGTATCCAGGCGATCCAGTATGAGGCAGTACGCCTCTCACGCGTTGCGAGGTTTGCGCAGGCGAACGCCTGATGTGATGGAAGGCCCGCAGCGTTGCGCATTCGTCGCGAGCACCTGCAGTTTGTTTCAGCAGACCATCCGGGGCACAATCGGCCACCGGCCGCGCTGGCGCGCGCCGCCTAGCGTGAACTACCACCAACACTACCCACCCGGAGCATCCTGCCATGACCACCTGTGTAACCCTGGATTTTTCCATTGACCCCGCGAAAGTCACCGAATTCCTGGCCGTCATCAAAGCGGTCGCGCCCGAGACCCGCGCGTATGACGGTTGTCGCCAGTTCGATATCTGGACTGATCAGGACAAACCGGGGCATGTGTTCTTCTACGAGATTTGGGACTCGCGTCAGCATCAGGAAAAGTATTTCGGCTGGCGCATGGAAACCGGCTTGGTGGATAAGATTGGGCCCTTTTTCACCGCACCGCCGGTGGTGACCTATCTCGATAAGTTCGCAGGCTAAGGCACGCCTCCAGCGCGTGAGCGCCTCTTTCAAAGAGCTGGCGTACTGTGCAACGCCGATGGGGGCGCTGAGTCTGCGCCGCCGTCGCGAACTTTCACTCGACATCGATATTTACGAGATCAAACTGGACGACGATTTCCTGATGTCCAGTTTGTTCACGGTCTCCGAGATTGCACTGGCACAGCTCGGTCTCGCCGCAGTCTCTGGTACGGCGCTCGAGGTGGTGGTTGGGGGCTTGGGACTCGGCTATACGGCGCGCGCCGCACTGGAAGAGAAGAGAGTGGCGTCGTTAAGCGTCATCGAGTCGCTCGGCGAGGTGATTGCGTGGCATCAACAAGGCTTACTGCCGATGGCGCCCCTGCTGGCGGCTGATGTGCGTTGCGAATTAATCCACGCAAATTTTTTTTCGATTCTGGAGCCGGCGAGCCGGGGTTTTGACCCTACGCGCCCTGGCCGGCGTTATCACGCCATTTTGTTGGATATCGATCATTCCCCGCGTCACTGGCTGAATCCGGCGCATGCCGGCCTCTACACCGTGGGCGGTTTGCGCTGTCTCGCGAAATCCCTGCATCCGGGCGGGGTGTTCGCGCTGTGGTCGAACGATCCGCCCGATGCGGCCTTCAGTGCCTCGCTCGCCGAGGTATTCGCCACTGCGCGGGCGGAAGTTGTGCGCTTTGACAATCCATTGCAGCAGCGCACGGCGACCAGCACGATTTATCTCGCAAACACGCAGGCCTGAAGGACAAGCTGGAAGCCGGATAAGTACTGCGCACTTTCCGGGATGACGGAGCTGGAGGTTTTCGGTATCGCCTCGCAGCGTCGAATTATGCCTCCGCCTCAGATACAGTGCGGGCTATTTAGAAGATGACAAATCCATGCGACTAAACAAATACCTCAGCGACACCGGCTTCTGTTCGCGCCGTGATGCTGACCGTTTTATTGCGGAAGGCCAGGTCACGCTCAACGGTCAACCCGCAGACCTCGGCGTGCAGGTGGCGGAGAGCGATGAGGTTCGCGTTAACGGCGAAGTAGTGCGCGCCCAGTTCAAACAGGGGCGCAAGATCCGGACCTATATCGCGTTGAATAAGCCGCTCGGCATCACTTGCACCACGGAACAAGACGTGGAAGGCAACATCGTCGATTTTGTCGATCATCCCACCCGGATTTTCCCGATTGGACGGCTCGACAAAAACTCCGAGGGCCTGATCCTGCTGACCAACGATGGCGATATCGTGAATCAAATTCTGCGCGCAGAGAACAAGCACGAGAAAGAGTATGTGGTGGTGGTGGACAAGCCGATCACGGTGGAGTTCCTGAAGAAAATGGCCGGTGGGGTGCGGATTCATCGAACTCAAACCAAGCCCTGCCGACTTTATCGAGTCAATAAATTCACCTTCCGCATCGTGTTAATCGAAGGCCTTAATCGACAAATTCGCCTGATGTGCGCGGCCTTCGATTTTCACGTCCGCGAGCTGTGTCGGATCAGGGTCGGCAACATCAAGCTCGATCATCTGCGTAGCGGACAGTGGCGTAACCTCTCGCGCGCCGAATTGCATGGGTTGCTGCCGTCCTTAGCCGAGCCCTGAGCCGCGTCCTCACCGGCGTTACCTTCGCGCAACGCTGTTATCATCCGCACCGCCAAATTTCGGAAGGGGAACCGCATGCTGACTGTTCTCGATTCGATTCTGCCGCAACGCTACTGGGCATGGGCTGTCTCGCTGGTGGGGTGTGCGATCTCACTCTACCTCCTCACCAAGTCCTCTTGGTGGCTCACACCGGCCGTGGTATTTGGTCTTCTCGCGGTAGTGGGGACTTTGGATTTCACACAGACCCGGCAGGCGATTCGCCGGAATTATCCAGTGTTGGCGCATATC
>JANOVQ010000306.1:0-6448 GCA_031417495.1 Pseudomonadota bacterium
GGCCGCTGCCCAGTTTGGACAGTAGATCAAAGCGATTGAAGCGGGGCTTCTTGGCTGATTGCATTGCGCGGGAACTCCCTCCGTTCCACGGCTATCGGTCGCGGCTGAAATACCTTTAGCGCTGGACTTCGCGCCTTATACGCATAGCTGTCGCGCAGCACTGCCGCAGAGTGTTCCCGGTCTCCATCCTCACTACTCCCACGCCACTCCCATCCCATTGTGGGTCCCAATCGCCGCGGGCGAAGACCGGGAACTCCCGCTTTTGGCGCTCGGCAAAAACGCGTTCACCGCGAGCTTAAATAACCCGCATCAAGCCTTCCTGCGCCACGGACACCACCAACTCGCCTTGCTGGTTGTAGAAGGACCCCCGCGCCAGCCCGCGTGCGCTGCCCGAGGAAATCCCTTCGCAGTAATAGAGCAACCACTGATCGAGCAGAAAGGGGCGGTGGAACCACATGGCGTGGTCCAGGCTTGCGACCACCAGATTCTGGTTCGTGAGCAGGAAGCCATGATGCGCGAGCAGGGTCCAGATCAACCCGTAGTCAGACAAATAGGCGAGCATCGCGCGATGCAACGAGGGGTTGGCGGGAAGCGGATCAGTCGCGCGCATCCAGGCGCGACGGATGGGCGTGCCGTGCGCATCATGGCTGCCAGCCGCGCCATCAATCGCGCGGATCTCGAAGGGCGCGACAATCGTCATCATGCGTTGGAAGCGCGCGGGCTGGGTGTCGAACTTGCTCCAATCCCACACCACCGGCGCGACTGCCTCCGGCGGCGGCACTTCGGGCATCGTGCGTTGGTACTCGGCCCCCGTTTCGGGCTTATGGAACGAGGCTTCAAGGGTAAAGATTGGTTGACCGTGCTGGATCGCGGTAACCCGCCGCGCGGAGAAGCTCTTGCCATCGCGACTCCGCTCGACCGAGTAGACCACCGGTGAATGAGAGTCCGCTTCACGTAGAAAATACGCGTGCAAGGAATGCAGTGCGCGATCATCCGCGACGGTGAGCTGTGCCGCCGTACTCGCTTCGCCCAGCACCTTGCCACCGTACACCCGCTTGATGATGGTGTCGCTGATCGCGCCGCGGAATAAATTTTCTTCGAGCTTTTCGAGCGCCAGCCCGTCCAGCAAGGTCTGGAGCCTGGGATTCATGGGTGGTGACCTTTACTGGAATGCGTAATCGGCGGTCGGGAATGCGCCGGTCTTCACCTCACGCACGTAGGCTTCAATCGCGCCGTGAATGCTCCCCCCTTCGCACAGATAATTTTTAGAAAAGCGCGTGCGCTTACCTGGCGCAATATCGAGAATGTCGTAGAGCACCAGGATCTGTCCATCGACGATCGGTCCGGCACCAATCCCAATCACCGGAATTTTCGAGGCCCGAGTGATCTCGGCCGCCAAGGGCATCGGCACACACTCCAGTAGCAACATGTCTGCGCCTGCGGCCTCCAGCGCCAACGCATCGGCCAGCATCTTGGTCGCCGTGTGATGTTCGCGGCCTTGCACGCGATAAGCGCCGAGCTTGTGAATCGCCTGCGGCGTGAGTCCCAGATGCGCACACACCGGGATTCCGCATTCGGTGAGGCGCGCGACCATATCGAGCTGCAACGCACCCCACTCCAGCTTTACCACTTCGGCGCCCCCTTCCTTCATGAGGCGGGCGGCGTTATGCAAACATTCGTTCGGGGAGTGATAACTCATGAACGGCATGTCGGCCATCAACAACGCCCGCTCCACCCCGCGTGCGACCAACTGGGTATGGTAGATCATGTGATCGACCGTCACTGGGATGGTCGTCGCCTGCCCCTGCACCACCATGCCAAGCGAGTCCCCTACTAAAATAAAATCGCAACCCGCCTGATCGAGCACTCGGGCAAATGCCGCATCATAGGCAGTGAGAGAGGCAATACGCTCGCCGCTGGTTTTCATTTGGCGCAGTGTTTGGGTGGTGACTTTCTTCGGTTTGTCCGCGTGCGTACTCATACTTGCTCCTTACGCCGCATGTTGGGCCTGTTTCTTGGCCACGCCCTGCATGAAGCGAATCATCTCAATCGGCGCCCGCGCATGCTGGCCCTGGCCGATGGTGTCGATTCCGTCGTGCGCGGTCACCTCAAAGGTGACTAGCGATTTAGAAACTTCAACGACAATGGCCGTCGCCGTCACGCTAAACCCGACTGGGGTCGCGGCCAGATGCTTCACTTTCACGAACGCCCCCACCGACACCCAGCCCGCTGGCAGCAGGGGCTGCAGGAGTTCAGTACACACGATCTCCATAAAAAGAATCATGTTTGGTGTCGAATAGACCGGTGGTAATTCCGGCACCCGCGCCTGCACCGTGAGATCGTGGGTGACGGTCAGGCTCGCGCGATGAGAAGTGCCAACGAGAATAAGTTCTTGCAGATCCATGGTGCAGCCCTCTCGCGATTCACTGGGAGATTTAAATCGTGGCCTCAAACCGCAAGCGCGCCCCGCCAGGCGATAATCGCCTCAGCAATTTCTGCGGGCGAATCCTCCTGAATAAAGTGCAGGCCTTTTACCGTGACTTCGGTTTGATTGGGCCAGGTACGGGCGAACTCGCGGGCACGGCCAGTCATGATCATGCCGGGCTCGGCGTTGATGAACAGTTTGGGAATAGGCGACTCTGCGAGCCATTGGCCGTAAGCGGTGACCATCTCACATACCTCTGGTGGTTGCCCCTCGAGCGGAATCTGGTTTGGCCAGTCCAGCATCACTCGGCGGTCCTCGCCTTCATTGCGAAAGGGTGCGCGATAGGCTTCCATTTCCACTGCCGTCAGTTCGCGCAGCACGGATTTCGGCAGCACATTTTCGACGAAAGCATTCTTCTTCAGGATCGCACCTTCGCCGGCCGGTGAGCGAAAGGCCTGAAAAATACCACGTGCGGCTTCTGGCCAATCCGCCCAGGTCAGCGGCATCACGATGCCTTCCATATGGCAAATACCGCACACTGCGTCCGCATGGCGCCGTGCCCAGTCGAAACCCAGGGCTGAGCCCCAATCGTGGACCACCAAGGTGACTTTGGAGCTCACCCCAAGCGCCGCCAACGCGCCGTCAAAATATCGCTGATGCTCGGCCAAGGTGTAGCGTTCAGGTCCGACGCCGGGGAGCTTCGCCGAATCCCCCATGCCGATCAGATCGAGCGCGATACAGCGCCCGAAGGGCGCCAATTTCGGCAGAATATTCCGCCACAGATACGACGAGGTCGGGTTCCCGTGCTGGAAAATAATCGGCTCACCCTTGCCCTGTTCAACATACGCGATGCGCAGACCAAGGACATCGACATGCTGCTTCTGTGCGGACCAATCGTTCATGCACGTTCCTTCGCACGCTGGGCAATCATCATGACGCGCTCGGCCTGCTTTAAGTGGGGTTTATCGATCATTTTGCCTTCGAGGCTCAAGGTACCCGCCTCTGGATTGGCGGCGAACGCGGCGATGACTGCCTGCGCGTGCGTGACTTCTCCGGCAGAGGGTGTGAAAGCCTGATTGATCACGGCGACCTGGTCGGGATGGATCGCAATTTTGCCGAGGAAACCATCGCGCCGCGCGTCGTTACATTCTTTGAGTAATTTATCCGGTGCCCGAAAATCGGGTTGCACGGTGTCGAGCGCCTGCACGCCGGCCGCGTAGGCCCCGAATAAACACAACGATCGCGCCAACACATAAGGCGCGGTATAGACCCCATGTTCATCTTTGTTCGAACTCGCCCCGAGGGCTGCCCCGAGATCCTCCGCACCCCAGGTCAACACCCGCAGGCGCGGCGTCCCTTTGTATTGTCCCAAGGTGAAGGGTGCCGCCGCAGTTTCGGTGGCGATGGCGGTAATGCCAATCGAGCCCACCGGGATTCCGTGTTGAATTTCCAGCACTTCAAGATAATGCGATAGCTGCACCATGTGGTGCGGCCCTTCGCATTTCGGCAGAGCAATGCCGTCTGGACGACCGGCCACGATGGCCACCAAATCGGCCAACGCATCGCTCGAATCCAAGGGGTTCATGCGCACCCATAATTCGCCTTTACTGCGGTTCGCGCTTTTGAGATAGGCCAAAGTCATTTCGCGAGCCAGTGGCCGCCGCTGGGCCGCCACTGAATCTTCCAGATCGAGAATCAGGGCATCGGCCCCGACCGATTCGGCCTTGGCCATTTTCTTTTCACTGTCGCCGGGCACGAACAGCATTGAGCGCAGAATGTTCATGCGGGTTTCCTCAGCATCAGGCCGGAGCGCTTGCACGAGGCAATGAGTTCGTTGCGCTGGTTGTAGCCGCGGTGCGTGAAAATCACGATGCCATTCTGTGGCCGTGATTTTGACTCGCGCAATTCGGAAACTTCGGTTTCAAAGTGCAGGGTATCGCCATGAAATACCGGGCGCGGAAAACGCACTTCATCCCAGCCCAGATTGCCTACCGTGGTACCCATGGTGGTTTCGTAAACAGAAACGCCCACCATCAGCGCCAATGTGAAGGCACTGTTCAGGATGCGCTGACCAAACTCGGTGTGTTCTCTGCAGTACTCTTCGTCGAGATGCAGTCGCGCTGGGTTATGGGTGAGTCCGGAAAACAGCACGTTGTCCATCTCGGTGACGGTGCGATGGATGGGGTGTTGAAAGAGTTGTCCGACCGTGAATTCTTCAAAATAAAGTCCTGGCATGTCGCCCTCCTAGTCATTTCGAGCCGCATTATACGGACAAAGCGCACAGTCGCCTCAGGCGCGTGCGCAGCCCATGCGAAGTTGGTAGACGCGACTCAGTCGCTTAGGATGCCGATACCATTAAGAGGGAGGCCCGTGCCGCGTGCAGTATTGCGAACAACTCCTGAGCGGCGATCCTTTTGAGCCCTGGAATGCGCTCAGCAATGTGGCCTTCCTATTTGCCGCTCTCGGCAGCTGGCTCGATGCGCGTCGACGCCAGCGTGCCCTCACTGACGCCGCCGCTCTCCTCATGCTGCTCGCCTGCACGATCGGCGCCGGCAGTTTCGCGTGGCACGCCACCCACGCGCCATGGGCCGAGCTCGCGGACGTCTTACCGATTCTCAGTTTCGTGCTGGTATTTCTCTATGTGGAAGTGCGCGCGCTGGCGAGTCGTGGGATCGCAGGGCTGGCCTGCGGGATAATGGTCGCCGCGATCGCCGGCCTGCTTAGCGTCGCGCCACATGCCTTGAACGGCTCGCTCGCCTACCTGCCCGTGCTCATCGGACTGGCCGGCTTGGCGATTATCACCCCTAAGCCTGCGACTAACCGCCTACTGCGCGCGGCGACGGCCGTGTTCGCCGCCGCGCTAGCGGCCCGCACCTTCGATCTCGCGCTCTGCGCCGATTACCCACACGGCAGCCATTGGTTATGGCATTTGGGCAATGGCGTAGTGATTTTTCTCGCGATTAAAACGACGCTTGAAATGCCTGACGGCAGCAAACGCTAGCCGCGAAACGGTACCGTATCAAAGTAGTCGCGCCAGGCGGTGATCTTCTCGCCGCTGACTTCGAATACACCCATCACGCGCAGGCTCATCAAGCGCTTGCCGTTCGCGTCGTCCAGATGATCCACGCGCTCGGTCATCACCGTGTTGCCGGCGGCGACTAGACCATTCATCTCAATGATCAAGCTCGCAAAACCCATTTGGGTATTAAACCCGTCAAAAAGTGTCGACGCGGCAGCCGGCCCGACTGTATTGGTGAGGCCGACATTTTCGTAGGCGCAGTCAGCACTCATGTACTGCGCAACTGCCGCCCGATAGCCAAACGCGGGTTCACAGGCTTTCAAGAAATTTTTAACGACGTCAGTAGGGCTTGGCATGTGAGGTCTCCTGAGTGGGTGCCCGATGATGCCAGCTGAGTGCGATCAAGCCAACCCCTGCGTGCGCAACAGGTTCTTCTGCACCTTGCCCATCGCATTGCGTGGTAGTTCACTGACGATTCGGTAATGCTTAGGGCACTTGAAGGCCGCAAGTTGTTCACGCACTCGAGTTCGCACTCGACCTTCATCCCACACCGCGTTTGGTTGCAGTACCAACACCGCGACCACCTGCTCGCCAAAATCCGGATGGGGCAAGCCAATCACCGCCGATTCGCGTACGCCAGGCTCAGCATCAAGGACCTGTTCGACTTCGCTCGGATAGACATTCAACCCGCCGGTGATCACTAAATCCTTGGCACGCCCGACTAGCGACAGATACCCAGACTGATCGAGCACGCCGTCATCACCCGTGCGAAAGAAACCGTCGGCGGTGAAATCCTCGCGAGTCTTGTCCGGTTTTCGCCAGTAGCCCACAAACACGCTGGGACTGCGCACCTGCACATGTCCGGCAGTCCCCGCCGGCACGGACTGATCGGCGTTATCGACCACGCGCACTTCTACCCCACTTAGTGCCGGCCCTACTGCGCCCGGGCGGCGCTCGCCGACCAGCGGATTGGTGGTGATGATACTGGTCTCGGTCATGCCGTA
>JANOVQ010000307.1:0-5523 GCA_031417495.1 Pseudomonadota bacterium
CCGTCGATTACATGATCGAGACCGGCTTCGCCGTGATCGGCACCCCCGACGACTATGTCGCGCAGGTTGCACGACTCACCGCGCAATCAGGCGGCTTCGGCGCGTTTCTGCACCTCGACCACCACTGGGCCGACTGGGCGGAAACCAAACGTTCGTATGAATTGATCGCGCGGTATGCGATTCCGAAGATCAACAAGCTCAATGTCAATCGCCTCGCCTCCGAAGACTGGCTGCGGGAAAACAACGACGTCTTCCGCGGCGAGCTAACCGCCGCGGTGGGCGCTAAAATCGCCGAACACGCGGCCGCCAAAGGCATCGACAAGCTCTCGCCGGATTACTTGAAGCTGTTCAATGCGACACGGCAGGCCGGCTAGGTTCGCGCACGCCAGCGAACCTCCGCCCGCGCAGGAAATTCAACGCACATGAGCGAGCAGGCAGAACCTACCGAACGCCTGGCGGCGATCCTCGCCGCCGACGCGGTCGGCTTTTCGCGGCTGATGCACGCTAACGAACGCACCACGCTCGCGACCTTGGATGAATTTCGCAGCGTGTTTCGCCAACACATCGCAGTTCACCACGGCCGCATCGTCGATATGGCGGGGGATTCGATTCTAGCCATCTTCGACAGCGCCACCGGCGCAGTCAACGCCGCGTCCGCAGCGCAGCGCGAACTGGCGCAACGCAACGAAATGCTGCCCGAAACGTCCCGCATGTGGTTCCGGGTCGGGGTCAATCTAGGCGACATCCTGCTGAAGGATGACGGCACGATCTACGGCGACGGCGTCAATGTGGCAGCACGTCTGCAGTCCATGGCAAGTCCGGGCGGCATCAACGTTTCGGGTAGCGTATTCGACAGTGTGCGGACCAAAGTCACTGGCCCCTTCGCCTTTCTCGGGGATCACACGCTTAAAAATATTCCATCGCCAGTGCCGGTTTATGGCCTGGGCCAAACGCCAGCGGCCGCGTTGAAAGCCGAGCATACCGAACAGCCTGCAACCAGCCGTCAGGCTGTTACAAAGCCCCGCCCGACGGTGGTCGTCATGCCACTGCAGCTCATCAGCGGGGGCGCCAATATCACCTCGCTGGCTTCCGGGCTTTACCAGGACATTCTCGGCAGCCTCACCAAACAGACTGCGCTTGATGTCATCGGCGGTCTGCAGCGCGAGGGCGCGGTGGCCGCGTCAAGCCCGGCGGGCGATTTTCAGCTTGAAGGCAGTATCCGCACTGCCGGCGATCGACTGCGTCTGTCGTTTACGTTATTTGACACCGCCGGGCGACGCCAGCTCTGGTCCGAGCGCTACGACCGTCAACTCAGCGACCTCTTCGAACTGGAGGACGAAATTTCGCGCAATGTGTCTTCGACGGTGCGGCTGCGCATTAAAACCGGCGCTTACGAAAAACTGCGCAACACGCCAAACGCGCAACTTTCGGTGCCAGACCTGTTGTCAAAGGCTGCGGGGGCCATCGTCGAATCGTATGCTCACAACGACGAAGTCAGCGAGATTCTGCGCGTTGCGCTGACGCTCGCGCCCGATCGCTCCATGGCGAACGCGATGGCGGTGTTCTGCCGTTATCGAACCTTTGAATTTTCAGCCTTCGCCCTGTCCGACGAAATCAACGCGCAATTACTCGCCCAAAGCCATCGGGCACTTGCACTGGAGAACGCGAGCTACTTCGCGCACTTGATGGCGGCGTTGATCCATCAGGATCTGTACGGCGACTTCGCGGCGGCGTTGGTCCACGCGGAAACCGCGCTGAACCTCAATTCGAGCTTCTCGCAGGCACTGGCCATGATTGGTATTGCCAAGATTCACCTGGGCGAGATCGGCGAAGGCCTGCGCCAACTGCAAAGTGGGTTCGACGCAGCGCCGGAAGATCCCCATCGCTTTCGGCACCTGCGCGAGCTCGGACTGGGCTATCTGGCCGCCGGCGATCCTAAGCGCGCGGCCACCGTCATCGACAAGCTCATTCACCAAGCACCGGACCTCCTGCGCAACGATCTCATCTCCGCACCTGTCTTTTGGCATGCCGGGCGGCATGCCGAGGCGATTCAGCGAATAACCAAATTGCTCGCGCACGAGCCCGCGCTGAACCTGCGAAATATGCGGCAGGTGCACGTGGGGAATCCTGCGCTCGCGGCGCTGCTGAGCGACGGCCTCATCGCGGCAGGAATGCCCGCTTAGACGCGCGGCAAGCGCAGGCGAAACTCCGCGCCAGGCCGTCGGTTGACGGCCTCGACTTGCCCCTTCATTGCCTGTGCTAAGCGACTCACCAAGGCAAGTCCGATGCCGGTTCCGACGGTCTCCCGCGTCAACGCATCTTCAGCGCGGTAGAACAAACCGAAAATCTTGGCTAGTTGATCGCGCGCGATGCCGGGACCGAAATCACGCACAGCAAATTCCAGCTGTTTGCGGTTAGCTGCGCGCACTTCGATTTCAAGGTGCTGATCGGCCGCCTTGGCAGAAAACTTCAGCGCATTGTCGACCAGATTCAGCATGATCTGCGTAAAAAAATCGACATCCACCAGGACGGCGATCTCGGCGAGCTCGGCCTCGTACGTAATGTCGTAACGGCGTCCGGCGTGTTCGATCACCGAACCCGCCTTCGAGCGCACGAGATCCAGCAACTGACCGACGGTGATCGCCTGCAGGTTAATCTGCAATTCGTGGCGCGTCATGCGCGCGAGGTTCAACACATTATTGATGAGACGCGACAGGCGTTCGCTCTCATCATGAATGAAGGCGTAGTAGGTCTGGCGCTTTTCTTCGGGTGCCCAGCCTTCGCGCAGCATCTCGCCATACATCCGAATGGAAGTTAAAGGTGTCTTCAGTTCGTGGCTTACGGCTGAAATGAAATCCTGCTGTTGACGCGCCAGCGTAAGCTGGCGGGCGGCCAAGCGGTACATCAGCAGGGTCCCACCGCATAGCACGACCGCGAGAATTGCGCCGAGCCAGGCGATCACGCGACCACCGGGTCCGGCGGGTAGCTGATTGATACTGAAGATGAGCTCGAGCTCACTAAGTGGCGCGGAGAGTTTGGTCTGATAGAGCAAGGTGCCGCGCAGCGGCTCGTTGGCAAGATAGCTGCGCGCCAGCGCGCCATTAAAGGCGGTGAGAATGTCGCCCCGATAAGCCACCACGAGATTGCTCATGCGAGACAGCGCGGTGTCGGCAAACGGTGTCGCCAAAGCTTCCGCCAAAAACGGGTCACGTTCGATCAGTAGCCCTTGGACATAGCGCTCACCGCCCCGCCATACCTTGCGGAACAGTACCAGCTCACCACTCTCAAGCAGACTCATTTGAAAGGCATCGATCTCGCTTTCGAAAATGCGCACCCGCGACGCCTCGTCAGCGCGCGGCGCCGCTGCCGACTCGCGCGACGCCTGCACCGACTCGAGCAACACGCTCTGCTCCTTGCGCAGCGCGCGCTTCTGGTCGCCCGCAGGCGCCGCCTGCTTGCTCGCCTCGCCTGCGGCGGGCGCATCTGCGGCATAAGCGCGTTCGAGTTTGAGATCTGCCACCCTTCCCAAGCTGTTCAACGCCGCTCGCGCTGGCGCGGCCGCGCTATCCGTTTTCGCCTCATTCAGGCGATCGAACGCGGTCTGCGCGGAAGGCGCCAACATCGCCGCGTCCTTGCGCTTATCGTGTAATTCTGACTCCGTGGTGGAAGCCAGCGAGGCATGATCGTCTTCGGCCACCGCCTTTATCGCGGGCAGCGGCTGGCGCAGACCGCCCGTCTCCGCGAGTAAGTGATTATGGCGGAGGATCGCTTGCATGCGCGCGGCAAGCGCCTGCCGCCGCACCAGTTCCTCCAGCGAAATTCCGGCAGCAGTCGGATCACTTCCCGCCGGTGGCAGAAACGGCGCACTGAACACGCCAGCCGTATCGATCTGATAGTAGCCAATCAGGCCCGGTAGCGCGGCTGGTAAGAGGTTAGCCAGCGGCGAGCGCTGCAGGAGATTGCTGGCGGTGGGATTCACTACATTAAAAAACGCAAACTCGGTGAAAGCGCGGGCGTCTTCCGTGCGGATAAGTTCAGTCAGTCGCTTATCAATCCGGACCGCGAACTCTTCCGCCAATTGTTGGTGCTGATGAAAGGCTTCCCATTGCAGGCGGTCAAGAGCCTGCATCATCAAAGCCACCGTCGGCACTGCCAGTGCGCAGAAGAACACTGCCAAAAGCACCCGTAATTTGTTCAACGCTGTCAACTGCGCACCAAGCGATAGCCGGCCCCGCGCACCGTGAGTAGCCACCGCGGCGTGGCTGGATCGACTTCAATCTTGCGCCGCAATTTGGCGACGTGGATGTCCACTGTGCGGGTTTCGAGGTCCAAGGGATTGGCATAGCCCCACACCTTCTGCAATAACTCCTCGCGCGACACCGCCCGTTCGTGCTGCGCCCGCAGATACTGCAGCACGTCCATTTCGCGGCGCGTGAAAGTGAGGAGGTCGGCCCCGCGCTCGCCCTGCAAATTGGCCGGGTGGATGGTGAGATCGGCGCCCAGCACGAAGCGCTGCTCCAGCGTCTGCACCGCGCGGGTCCTGCGCAGCACCGCGTTCACGCGCAGCACCAGCTGAGCGATCGAAAATGGCTTGGAAACATAATCGTCCGCGCCGAGCGACAAGCCTTGAATAATGTCGTCATCGGTGCTCTTGGCTGTCAGCAGAATAATGGCCTGCTCACGATCCTGCGCGCGGATACGCCGACAGATTTCGAAGCCGTCGAGTCCCGGCAACATCACATCCAGCAGAATTAAATCGAACGGGCCACGCTGCGCCTGCTGCCAGCCGCTGATTCCATCCTCGGCATTCGCGACCTCGAACCCGTGATAAGTGAAAACATCAACCAAGCCGCTCCGAATGGCGGGTTCGTCTTCCACGATCAGTATTCGAGGCTTTTGCATCTGCACGCTTCGCGAAGGAGTTCGCGTCGGCCCGAGCATAACAATTTCTGCTGCTGGCTAATGTAAACAGCAGGTAAAAACGGCGATTTTAATTTTACCAATCTCTGCCTACCCGCAGACGCCACTGCTGCCTAGAGTTCACCGCGCACCATTTGTGCCTACGAGGAGAATCCGATGGCTCTACTTTCCCGCATCGCACGGCTGTTCCGGGCGGATATGCATGCCGTACTCGACAGCCTGGAAGAGCCGCTCAGTTTACTTAAAGACGCCATCCGCGAGATGGAGGAGATTCTTGCTGACGAGGAGCAACAGCTCCGTCAGCGCGTCATTGAGCAGACCCAGCTCACCGCAACCGAAGCCGACTGGCATACACAGGCACGAGTTCGCGAGGAAGAACTCACCCTGTGCCTGACCTTAAGCCAGGACGACCTGGCACGTGCGGTGGTGCGTCGCAAGCTCGAGGCGGAACAGCAGCACGCAACCCTCGCGCAACGCTTGCATCACCTGCAGCGCGAATTGCGCGAGACACAGGCCAGCGTGACTGAACATCGCCACCAACTGCACGACTTGCAGGCGCAGGCGGCGCTGCTGGCAGGGCCGCCTGCAGGCGCCTGCGCGATC
>JANOVQ010000308.1:0-9996 GCA_031417495.1 Pseudomonadota bacterium
GGCGGGCACGAACGCAGCGCGCTCGAACGCTATGTGGTGGTGGAAGAAACGCTCGCCGCTGGCGCGCCGGTGGGTTTTCATTGGGTAGCGGATCGCCAAAGCGGTCCCATGGTCGTGCGTCTCGGTACCGAAGCGCAGAAGAAAAAAATCGTGCCGGCGATCACGCGCGGCGAAGCATGCTTCGCCATTGGCATGAGTGAGCCGAACTCGGGATCCGATCTCGCCTCCGTCAAGAGCCGCGCCGAGAAAGTGGCCGATGGCTGGCGCCTGAACGGCACCAAGATCTGGACCTCACACGCGCACCGCGCGAACTACATGATCGCGCTGTTCCGTACCGATTCGTCGCCCGCCAGCAAGCACCGCGGTCTGTCGCAATTTCTGATCGACATGCGCGAAGCCAAGGGCATCACGCCGCGACCGATCCGCGATCTCACGGGACGCTCGCAGTTCAACGAAGTGTCCTTCGTGGATGTCCTCCTCCCCGCCGATGCGTTACTCGGACAAGAAGGTGAAGGCTGGAAACAGGTCATGGCCGAGCTCGCCTTCGAACGCAGTGGGCCGGAGCGCTATCTCTCCTGCTTCGTCTTGTTGACCGAACTCATCAAGGTGCTGACAGGTAAGGCCAGCGCTTCGACCCTCGCTAAAATCGGCGCGGAAATCGCCTGGACGAGCACCTTACGCAATATGTCCCTGTCCGTGGCCGGCATGCTGAGCGAAGGACGCGATCCGAGTCTGCAGGCCTCGGTGGTCAAAGATCTCGGCTGCCGTTTCGAACAACGACTGCCTGGCCTCGCGCAGGAATTGGTGGCTTTAGAACCGACCTTGGCGGACAGCGGCGTGGATTATCAGCAGGTACTCGGCAATCTGATGCAGCTGGCGCCCTCGTTCTCGCTCCGCGGTGGCACCCCGGAAATTCTGCGCGGGATCATCGCCCGTGGCTTGGGGGTACGATGAACGAGGCCCAACAAATTCTTGAAGATAGCGTCTCGCGCCTGTTCGGCGATCTGATTACACGGGAAGCGCTGACGCGTCTTGAGGAGAGCACCTGGGACACTGAACTCTGGCAAGCGGTGGTCGATCTCGGCCTCCCTCAGGTGCTCGTCAGCGAAGCGCGCGACGGCATGGGCGGCGGCTGGTTGGAGGCATTTATCGTGGCGCGTGCCTGCGGCCATTATGCCGTGCCCGCGCCAGTGCCAGAACAAATGCTCGCCAGTTGGTTATGCGAAACTGCTGGACTCGCGATACCAGAGGGCGTCGCTGGCATTCTGCCCGCGCCGATTGTGAGCGGTAGCCTGCAACGGTCGCACGCCACCTTCGATGCCGCGCGCGTGCCGTGGGGACGCCACGCGGATTACTTTATCGGCATCAGTACACAGGATGAGTTGATCGTGCTCGATAAAACCAGCCGTGAGATTCAGGCGGCGACCAACCTGGCGCGCGAGCCGCGTGATCTCATTACTTTCAACGCAACGCCCATTCTGGCGCGTGCCCCACTCTCCCACCCGGCAGACAGCGTGCGCAGGCTTGGTGCCTTGCTGCGTAGCGCGCAAATCGCCGGTGCAGCGGCGGCCTGCCTTGAGCGCAGCGTCAAGTACACCTCTGAACGCGAGCAGTTCGGTCGCCCCTTGGCGCAATTTCAAGCGATTCAACATCACCTGGCGGAAATCGCGGGCGAAATGGCGAGCGTGGATACGATCACGATGGCCGCCTGTTTGGCGCTCGATGCGCGCGGACTCCAGAATTCCGGTCGCGACGCCGGCTTTGAAATTGCCGCCGCTAAATGCCGCGCCAGCGAAGCCGTGGAACCGATCACTCGCCTCAGTCATCAAGTGCACGGCGCCATCGGTTTCACTTATGAATACGACCTGCATTTTCTGACGCGGCGACTCTGGTCATGGCGCGCCGAGTTCGGCGCGCAAGGGGAATGGGGCGAGTACCTGGGACAGATCGCGATGGCACAGGGCGGTGATCAGCTGTGGAGTTATCTGACAGCTTGACTGGACCACAAAGGCATCGAGGACACGGAGAATTTCCGTCCTCCCGAAAAGCGCACAACGATTGTCTGGAATTCATTCGGAACAGCCAGCACCCGTGGTTCCCGGGTCTTCGCCCGGGATGACGGGGTGTAGGCGCACGCGCCGGCCCACTCACCCGTCGTCCCGGAAAGCGCGCAGCGCTTGTCCGGGATCCATGGCTGATTGATATGCCCTATAGTTCCCAGAAAACGGCTACACCGTTTCTGGAATGACGGAAACCGTTCGTTCCTCCGCGATGAATCTTCAATCTCTCGGACCATGAGTAAGCACACCATGAGCGACAATTTATTGCTATTCGAAGAACACGGGCACATTGCGAAAGTCACCCTCAACCGCCCTGACAAGCGCAACCCGCTCGGACTCGCCGGTGACGGCGAACAGTTCCACGCAATGGCCAAACGTGTGAATGACGATTTTGAAATTCGCTGCGTGATCATGACCGGCGCCGGCCCGGCGTTCTCGGCCGGCGGCGATCTAAAAGCCATGCGTGATCGCACCGGCGAATTCGGCGGCGATAACCTGCATTTGCGCGAGCACTATCGCAGCAGCATCCACGGCATCATCAAGGCAATGTGGAGTATTGAAGTGCCGATTGTGGGCGCAATCAACGGTCCGGCGATCGGGCTCGGCGGCGATGTCGCCTCCTTGTGCGATATTCGTCTGGCCGCAGCCAGCGCGAAATTCGGCGCGACCTTCCTCAAAATGGGACTTATCCCGGGCGACGGCGGGGCGTGGTTGCTACCACGGATTATCGGCTGGTCAAGGGCGGCTCAGCTTTATTTTACCGGCGAGGTGGTGGATGCAGAAACCGCACGTGACTGGGGCCTGATCTCCGAAGTGTATGCCGATGATTTACTTATGGCGGAGGCGGAAAAGTTGGCCGCGAAAATTATCCAACAACCACCACAGGCGCTGCGCATGACCAAGCGCCTGATGCGCGATGGAGTAAATGCAAGCTTCGACACCATCATGGAAATGTCCGCCGCGATGCAGGTGCTGGTACAACGCACCGATGATCACGTGGAAGCCGTGAATGCCTTCTTTGAAAAGCGTGCGCCAGTGTTCACCGGCAAATAGATGAGCGAGTTATTCCCCGTTCCCGCAGACCTTGCCGAACCTGCCGAACTCATCGCGGCGATTCGCCAACGACGCGGCGGCAAGTTGTTTAATCTGGATCGGATGCTGTTACACAGCCCGCCGTTTGCGCGCGGCTGGAATACCTTCATGGGCGCGGTACGCAGCGAGCTTTTGCTGCAACCCAAATTGGGTGAACTCGCAATTTGTGTGGTCGCTGTCTTGAACGAAGCGGAGTATGAGTTCGGCCATCACGCACCGCTGTATCAACGTGCGGGAGGCACCGCCGCGCAAGTGAGCGCGCTGCGCGATCCATTCGCTGCGCTCGCTAGTTCGCTCTTCGATAGCCTGGAACAAGCCGTGATCCAGCTTACGATCAGCATGACTCGGGAGATCAAGGTGCCATCAGCGATTCTCGCCGATTTACACGCCCAACTCCCCGGGGATCAGCGCCTGGTGGAACTAATCGGCACCATCGCCGCCTACAATATGGTGTCGCGATTCCTAGTCGCGACCGAGGTCCAACCTGAATAGCGAAGTTGCGGAGAATCTCAATGGACGAAGTCACTTTCAGAACTCACCTGGCCGCGCTGGGTTGCACCGAACTGCGCACCGTCGATTGGGCGCCGGGCCATGCCACCCAGGAACATGCGCACGACTTTAACGCCCATGGTCTAATCCTACGCGGAGCCTTCACCTTAACGACTCCGGCTGGTCCGCGGCTGCTCGCGGTTGGCGACACCTTCGAACTCGCCGCCGGAACCCCGCACACGGAGACCGTTGGCGCGGACCCAACCCAGATCCTGGCGGGCAGGATCTCTCCTCCCCTAGCGTAGTTTTTGAACTCCCCACGCGTGAGCATTTGCCTAAGTCTTCGGCTGAGTGCCTTGCTTCTTCTTTCTGGATTTTTAATTCGCGGCTAAGGCACCCCTACAACGCCGCGATGGTTCTCGTGCGGGGCCCCGTCAGACGGGGCGCGCCGAGACCAACCAGGTGGCACTCGGCAAGCGCACGGTGCCACCCGCGATCGACGGCGCGAAGACCAGCTCGAGCGCACGCAACACCTTCTCACGCGTGGCTTCATCCGCTTCCTCAAAAGCCTGCGCTGCCGGTCCCATCCGCGTCATCTGTTCAATCGCATCAGCAAGCGATCCAAGGTCGAGAAGCGCGTCGTGCGCGGCGATCTCTATCGCCCGAAACCCTGCCTGTTCAAGCACTCCTCGCAGATAGGTTTCATCAGCAAAGGCAAAGGGGCCCGGCGCATTTGGCGCCAGCGGCGCGGGACGCGGCAAAATCTCAAAGGCAGCGCGCACTGGCACGGCCATCCACAGATTCGCTTTGAGTGCTCGCCAACAAATAAAATTCAAGCGACCAGCAGGCCTCAACGCTGGTCGCAAATGGGCGAAAGCGCCGACCGGATCGGGAAAGAACATCACGCCGAAGCGCGAAGTCATGAGATCGAAGCTGGCCGGCGCAAAAGGCATGCTGCCGGCATCCCCTTCCTCGAAACGCAGATTCGGCGTCGCCACAAAGCGCTGGCGCGCGACGTCTAGAATAGCTGTGGAAACGTCCACCCCAACCACTTTCCCAGTTGAGCCCACTGCCTCGGCAAACGCCTTGCTAGTCAAACCACCGCCACACCCAACGTCCAGCACGTGTTGCCCTACGCGGGCGCCGGCGTGCGTCAGCAGGCGTTCCGCGAGCGGATTGAGCATGCGCTCCACTCGCTCGATATTTGCCACCCAGCGGCGTCCCCCGCCTTCGTTCCAATAGCGGGCCATTTCTGAATCAGTGGAATTGAGCTGCGTCATTGAGTGCTGTCCGGCTGTGTTGAAGCTGGGACTCTACCAGTAAATCGCGCAGGCGCGAGGAGGTTGAAGTCGTCCACCGTAGCAATTCTGCAGCACACAGTGCTAGGTTATGCCGACGAAAAAAAATAGCTGCGTCGCAATGATAAGGAGTTCGGCATGACTGAACAGGAACAACGCAATTTGGCAACTGCCCAGCGCTATGTCGAACTCTACAACAACGACATCGAACGCTTCGTGCCGGATTGCTATACCGCTGATTGTAAGGTGCACGTGATGGGCGGTAGCGTGATCGAAAATCCCACCCAATTTCTTGAGGTTGAACGCACAGTCCTGCGTGCTGCACCTCGGCGCCACATGCGCCTCGAGCATGCGCACATCGCGGGCGACGTCGTCACTCTCGAACTCACGCTACTGAATCCAGATGCCGGTGCCGATTGGGCGCTGCCCTTCGTCGCCGTGCTCAACATGCGGGACGGGAAAATCGCGGTTGATCGCAGTTACGCCGATTGGTCGCGTTGGCCTGGGCTTTAAGCTCGAACGGCGGAAAAGCGCCGCGCTTTCCGCCGCATGTCGTACTCAATGAGCCCGCTATTAACGCTTAAGTTAAACACCGCATTGCGTGCCGCCGCGCGTAGGGGTCTCACTGAAGTTGAGTGTTCACTGGACCTTGAGCGCTCAACGACGATAGTCGAGATCGCTGACACGGGATGGCTTTGGCACGGTCAACATTATCCGTATCTTGATAAGGGCAAAGACCGCACGATCTACTATTGGTCCGAAAACGCTTTTCGGCCAGTGGCGCGTTTCACCACGTCGTTATTCAAATTGTTGCCGACTGAGTATGGGCCACCCACCTTCGAAATCGATGGCATCAAAATGCTGCCTACCGCCAAGGTTTCACCGTACGCGGATGCCGAGCATAAGGTCAGTTTGATTCAGCCGCGCGGCAAAGTAATTCTGGATACCTGCGGTGGTCTCGGCTATTTCGCCGCGTGGTGCGTACAGGGAGCCGCTAAGCAGGTGCTTTCCTATGAAAAGCACTCAGCGGTGTGGTGGCTGCGCAGCCTAAATCCCTGGTCGCCGGCACTCGGCAATGGCTTGACCTTAAGCGAAGGCGATATCGCAGAAGAGATTCCGTCGCTCGCGAATGATGCGGTCGATGCCATACTTCACGATCCGCCGCGCTTCGGCATCGCGGGCGAGCTCTACGCGCAGGACTTCTACCATCATCTCGCCAGAGTCCTGAAACGCCGCGGCAAATTGTTTCATTACACCGGCACCCCTAATGCGCTCACCAGCGGTCGCGATGTGCCCAACGAAGTGGCGAAACGCTTGCGACTCGCGGGGTTCGGCACCGAGTTCATTGGCGATGGAGTCTTGGCGAGCAAGCGTTAATGGCCTAGCAAACTACGCTACACTCCCTCGTCGCCGCGCCACCCTGCCAGCTTATCGCTCGATATTGCATCCTCTATGAAAAGTTTCGCGCTCAGGATTGCCCATGACCTTCGCTGAACTTGGCGTGCGCCCGGAACTCATCACGGCCTTGGCCAGGCAACACATCAGTGAACCGACAGCGATTCAGCGCGCGGCATTGCCGCTGTTATTGGCCGGCCACGACGCCTATCTGCATGCCGAAACCGGGACAGGTAAGACCTTGGCCTATCTCCTCCCGATTTTTTGTCAGCTCGAGTCCGCGCTCGCGGCAACGCAGGTGGTGATCCTTGCGCCCACCCATGAACTCGCGATCCAGCTTCAACGCCAGGTCTGTGATCTCGCGCAGAACGCCAATTGGTCAATCCGCTCGCTGTTGCTGATCGGTGGCACTGCGCTGGACCGACAGCTCGACAAGCTCAAGAAGAAGCCCCACGTGGTGGTCGGCTCACCAGGGCGGATTCGCGAATTGATCAGCATGGGAAAACTGAAGACACCCCAGATCAAGCACCTTGTGATCGACGAAGCGGACCGACTGCTGGATGCTGAAAGCCTACCCGCCGTGCGCGCCATCATTGATGCGGCACCACGCACACGACAATTAATTTTCGCCTCCGCTACCGAAACGCCGGAGTGCGCGGCGGTCATTACGAGACTCGCACCCAATCTGGTGATGGTACAAGCCGGCATCGCCCCAGTGAACGAAAACATCGAACATCTCTATCTGGTGTGCGCACAGCGCGAGAAGCTGGAATTTGTCCGCAAGCTGTTCCATGCGCTACAACCTGAGCGCGTGATGGTCTTCGTGCATCGCAATGACACCGCAGCGCAGCTCACCGCGAAATTGAATGAGCAAAAAATTCCCGTCGCGGACCTCAGTGGCGCGTTAAATAAACTCGACCGCAAACAGGCAATGGACGACTTTCGCAGCGCCAAGGTGCGCGTGCTCATTGCTTCCGATGTGGCGGCGCGCGGGCTCGACATTCCCGGCGTCACGCATATTTTCAACCTCGATGTGCCGACCTTGAGCAAGGCTTATTTACATCGGGTGGGCCGCACTGGTCGCGCCGGCGCGCATGGCTTAGCAGTCACTTTGTTCACCGATGACGAAGTAAAACTAGTGCGCCGTTATGAGGAGGAGCTGGGGATTGTGCTGCAGCACGTGAAGGTGCGGGACGGCCAGGTATCCATCACAGGAAGGTAAACCTGAATCTTGATGATCCAATCGATTATCGAAACGCCGGCATCACATATTCCGCGAAATCACGCAACACTTTGCGCTCGCAGTCCATCGGTGGCCACAGATCGATTTCCTTGATTCCGCTCTTCTCCAAACGTCGAATCTTCTCGATGAGCTCATCGGGTTCGCCAATCAGGACGGTGGCCTTAATGGCTTCTGGGGTGACGAAGCGGCGTTCCGCCGGCTGGAGATAAACCAGATGGCCATCGTGAATCTGGCGAAAGCGCGCTTGCTCCGGCAGACTCATGCGTGCGACATGTTGCAGGTAGTCGGGCCACTGGCTCCGTAACTGTGGTGGCAGGATCTCATCATTACTGCCGGAATCCTTCCACGCTTCGTAGAAGAAATGCAGCACACAGGTTACCAGAGCACCGGTTTCGTCAATGACCCGAGCGTCGGATAGCTTGTCACCCGGACGCAAAACGCAACTCGAGGAAATGAAGGACGTGTGGAAGTCCGCCGGCAGTGCACGACTGGCGTTCGCCGCGCCGGCCTTTATGTGCGCCAAAAGCGGCGCGAGTTGCTCAGGTTCGCCACCGAAGGTAATCCAGCCATCGCCAAAGGCACCGGCGACTTCGAGCGCCTTCGGACCATTCGCTGCGATATAAATCGGAATCCGGTTGTCGAGATCGAGGAAACGGCGCTCACGATGCAGGAACTGAATCTCGCGCGTTTTCCCATTGAAGGTGTAATCGACCGCGTCGCCATCAAGCAGCGCGCGGACTACGCGTACGTACTCGCGAAATTCGCCGACTCGCATCGGATCCTGGCCCATCACGCGCATCGCGGTATGCCCGGTGCCGAGGCCCAGAAAGGTCCGCCCTGGCGCAATGGCATTGATGGTCGCAATCGAATGTGCGGTCACCGGCGCAATGCGCGTACCTGTAATCGAAACGCCAGTCCCAATCTGGATACGCTTCGTATGGTGTGCGGCGAGCGCCATCGTCGCGTAGCAATCCGACCAGATCATCTGCGAATCGCCGATCCAGGCGCGATCAAAACCAAGTTCCTCGGCGTAACGAACGATGTCCCAGTTGTTAATGTGGGTACTGACACCGATCCCGAATTGCATGCGCGTGCTCCGTGGTTTTTAAGCGCTTATCAGTTTCGAAAACTCGGGTCCTGGCGACCCAGCATGCGCATCAACGCAGGCCACGCGAGTCGATCGAGTTCACCGGAAGCCATCAGCCACTTGCCCTGCTGGCGTGAGGTTTCAATGGCCTGCTGTGAGGGTTGATGAAAATTCCCACTCGCCATAGCGCGCACCTGCATGCTGCACGCGCGCTCCAACGTATACAACATAAGGAAGCAGTCCGAGACCGTGGTGCCCACCGCAAGCGTGCCGTGATTGCGCAGAATCATGAGTTTCTTATCCCCAATATCGCGAACCAGGCGCTCACGCTCGCCCAGATCTAGCGCAACACCCTCATATTCGTGGTAGGCGATTTGATCATGAATGACCATCGCCGTTTGAGTGATCGGCAGCAGCCCGCCCGCCATCGCCGACACCGCAACGCCATCATCGGTGTGCAGGTGCATGACCGCACGCGCATCGTCACGTGACATATGGATTGCGCTGTGAATGCAGAATCCGGCCGGATTCACCGCGTAGTCGCTTGGCATCACGATATTGCCGTCCAGATCGATCTTGACCAGGCTCGACGCCGTTACCTCATCGAACATCAAGCCGTAAGGATTGATCAGAAAATGGTGATCGGGGCCGGGAACACGCGCCGAGAGGTGCGTGAAAATCATGTCCGTCCAGCCGTAATGATTGACCAACCGATAGGCGGCCGCGAGATCCACGCGAACCTGCCATTCTTCGGCGCTCACTTTGGAACGTACGTCACTCGCGAGAGGTAATGCCTGTGCCATGGGGTCGCTCCTGCTTGGTGATACGTTGCTCGAATTAGGCCAGGTCGTAGGCTGCGAGCTTAGGCTCGGCCATTTCGGCAAAGAAGCGGTCTGGTGTCCAGGGCCAGCTGGCCGGTACACCATTCTTATCGAGATACCAACTCTTACAGCCCGTCGCCCAGATCGATTTCTTAGCCGCCACGCAGCGCTCCGCTTCGAAACTGGCAGAAGCTTCCGCTTTCACACTAATTTCGCGGCAGCGGCCTGCGCGAATTTCCGCCATCAACTGAAGTATATAGGCCACCTGAGATTCAGCAATTTTGATCAGCGAGAAATTGCCCACCGGTCCATTGGGGCCGTTCAGCATGAAGAAATTGGGGAACTCGGGGATCGAGATGGACAGATACGCAACCGGATGATCCGCCCACACATCGTTCAGATCGACGCCCCCGCGCCCTATCACTTCGGTTGGGCGAATAAAGCTGTCTGCACGGAAACCGGTCGCAACCACCAGCACATCCAGCTCGTGCAGCTCACCATCCACGGTGCG
>JANOVQ010000309.1:0-4314 GCA_031417495.1 Pseudomonadota bacterium
TCGTAGAGCGAGCCCCAGCGTGCGTTAGTCGCATTGAGCGCATAGCGCGCATTTTTCACCGGCACCACGAGTTGTGGGCCGGCCAAGGTCGCAATTTCTTCATCGACATTCGTGGTGGTGACCGCGAAATCCGGACCTTCCGGCAGCAGATAGCCGATTTTCTGCAGGAATTTTTTGTACTGCGCATGATCGTGCGGCGCATCGCAGCGGGCTTGATGCCAGGTATCGATCTCTGCCTGTAATTTGTAGCGCTTGAGCAGCAGGATATTGTTCTTGGGCGCGAGTTCGGTGATGAGTTCCTCGAGCAGGGCCCAAAAGGCCGCCGGAGCCAGGCCCAGACCCGGCAGAATTTCGTTGACCACCAGTTCATGCAGCGGATTGGCGACTTCCATCCGGCCGTGATGGACATGCGTGTGGGTGGTTGCAGTAGCGGTGCCGGGGATCATGAGTGTCTCTCATTCTTTCACAGTGAGTGCGTAGGATAACGGCTCAGGCGTTTTTTTTCCTGGCGCTTTGCGCACTTCCGGCAGGCGGCTAGACTTCGGGCCAGGTTTTTTGCGCAAGGAGCGAGTATGCGACAGGGCTTACCAAAAATTACGTGGGTTTTCGTGCTGCTCCTGGCTGGTATGCAAAGCGGCGTTGCGCGTGAACTCAATATCCTGCTCGCCAATGACGATGGGTTCGCGGCGCCGGGTCTGGTCGCACTTCGCACGGCCCTGCAGGCCGCTGGGCATCACGTCACGGTCGTCGCGCCGCGTACAGACCAGAGCGGCAGCAGTGTGAAGGTATCGACCACACCGATAGCGCTTAAAGAGGAGTCTCCCGGGGTGTGGGTGGTCGATGGCAGCCCGGCCGACGCGGTGTGGGTGGGCTTGCAACGCGTGTTCAAGCAAGCGCCGCCGGATCTCGTCATCTCGGGGGCAAACCGGGGCCAAAACCTGGGTGCAGTGAGTAATCTTTCGGGCACGGTGGGGGCGGCCGTCATGGCGGCCATGAACGACGTGCCGGCCATTGCGGTGTCAGTGGGAATCGATTTTAAAGAAGCGGCACAGGGCTTTCCGAGCACGCTCGCGGCCTACCCGGGCGCGGCACAATTCGTCGTTGGCCTCGTCGCGCGACTGAGCGCGCAGCCAGCGCGCAAGAGCTTATTGCCCGCGCGGACTTTGCTTAACGTGAATTACCCCGCTTTGTTGCCAGCGGCGGTGAAGGGCGCGCGCTGGGCCGAACTCGGGCGTGGGTTCGGCTATACGGTCGCCTATCGGGAGGGGGATGCGGCGGACACTTTGAAACTCGCTTTCGGCCCCGATGCGAGACAGTACCCGCCAGGCGAGCATGCCGACACCGCGCGTTTCGCGGCCGGCTACATCACGCTCTCATTGCTGGATACCAGCTGGCAGGCACCGCGTGGCGCGCGTGCCGAGGCGGCCGCGCGAGTTGGCGATCTCGTTCGAAAATAAAACTGAATCAGAAGGTGGGTGGTATGGGCAGCAGTTTGCAGGGCAAGACGGTGGTCGTACTCGGTGGCAGTTCTGGCATTGGTCTCGCGACCGCCATGGCCGCGCAGGCCGAAGGGGCTGAGGTGATGATCACCGGTCGTGACGAGGCACGGTTGGCGCGTGCGCGTGCAGCCCTCGGCGGCGAGGTGCGCACCGCACAGTTTGATGCTGCTCACGAAAATCCGAGCCGTGAATTCTTTGCCTCGTTGGCGCATGTCGATCATATTTTCACCACGGCCGCGACCTTGATGCACGATACAAATCTCTCGCCGTCGCGGAGCGAGATGCGGCCGGCGATGGGCGTCCGCTTCTGGGCCGCGTTATATGCGTGCAAGCACGGCGCGCCGAAAATGCGCCCCGGTGGGTCGTTAGTGTTTATGTCTGGCACCGCAGCTCGTCGCCCGCTATCCGGTGCCTCGGTCGCCTCTGCTTCGTGCGGCGCAGTCGAATCCTTCGCGCGCGCGATGGCGCTCGATCTCGCGCCGCTGCGGGTCAATGTGATTCAACCGGGTTATGTGGATACGCCGTTATTCGATGCGCTACTCGGCGCTCAGCGTGATTCGATTCTCGCCGCTGCCGGCGCGAAGTTACCCGTGAAGCGGGTGGGTCGGCCGGAAGAAATTGCGGACGCCGTGTTATTCCTGATGAAAAACGGCTATGTGAATGGCACGATATTGACGATTGATGGGGGTGGAGTGTTGGTGTAGCGTTAGTTAGCTTTTCGGTATGACGGGCTATAGGGGGCGCGCGAACGCTCAACACCGTCATCCCGGGCGCAGACCCGGGATCTATGGGAGCTGGATGTCCGGCAAGGTTCCAGATGCGCTGCGCCGTTTCCAGGATGTCCGGTTAAAGCAGTTCCTAACGAAGATGGATCCCGGATAGCCGCTACGCGACTTCCGGGACGACGGGGCCTTGGTGGGTAAATTCATTCGCGACGACGCGCTTCAATATGCCGGCGCATCGGCCTCATATCGCAGGCCCTTTTTCTCGGCCTGCGCGCGCACAGTGCCGAACAATTGCTGATCGAGTGAAGCGCGCGCGCCACCTTCGGCAGCGACCTTTTCCTTTAGGTATGCCGCCCGCTCGTCGGCGGCGACTTTGATCTCGCGTTTCAACGCATCGCGTTTGACGGCCTGTGCTTGGAGATAGCTAGCCTGTGCAGCTGGTGCCATCGCCTGCAACGGCGCCGGTAGCTCGGCCTGATTAATCTTGCTTAAGTCCACTCTGCCGCGGGCAACATCATCCACTAATTCGGAATCCCCGAGGAGATTCGCGGTGCCACTGGCGGTGGCGTTGAAAGTCGCGCGGCGCGCTTTGGCGGCCACCGAGGCGCTCGCTTCAAGTTTGCTGGTTGCCTCCATCTTGCGCTGCTTCTCCGCGCGTTTCTCCTGATTGCCGTAGTACAGACGAGTTTCATCCAGGTTGGCGGCGAGGCGCGCAAGCTTGTCATCGAAGGGCGTCGTGATCGCAACCGCACTGCCGCCCTGCGCTACTTGCAGGAAATTGCCGTCGCCGAGACTCGCGATTTGCTGCCAGGGCGGGGTGGCAGATCCATCCTCGCCGCATTGGATGGTGTTCACCACGATGCCCTTTTGCCTGGCGAGCGCGAGGGTGACCGGATATTTCACATCATCCTGATAGTCCATGTGCGGTGGCGCGTCGCCGACCAGGAACACCACTTTGTAAGCATTTTGCGCGGGACTCCAGGCAAGTTTGGTGACCGCGTCGTGTAACGCCTGATTGACCGCCTCTGGGCCATCGCCACCCCCGGCTGCCTGGAAATCCATCAAGGTCGCATACATCGAATCGAGATCGCTGGTGAGATCGAAAGTCTGTGTGATGTACGCATCGCCACGATCACGATAGGCGACCAGGCCGACTCGGATCTCAGGCGCGGGCTGAGCCTGCGCCATGGTGGTTGCGAGCGACCAAATCTTGTCCTTTGCGGATTGAAGCAGGCCGCTCATGCTGCCCGTGGTATCCAACACAAACACTACATCGATGCGCGGCCGCGCCTGCGACAAGACTTTGCCCGGCGGGAACTGGGGCGGTGGCAGGGTCGGCATCGGCAGCGCGTCGTGGCTTTGCACAACGGGATACAGGGTGACGGCGGTCAAGGTCAAGGCACACAGGCCAAGGCTTAGATTTTTTGAGTTCATGAAATTTCTCCAGAGGTTGAGTAATCGAGGTGAGTGACTTAACGAGACCTTGACGACAGCGCACTGAGCGCGGCTACAGCGGCGCGTTGGGCACGCACAAAACGTGCGGGCGCCGAGCTTGGTGCACGGGTTGGCTTGGCAGGTGCCGAGGTTGGGATCCACGGGAACATTGCCTGCACCAGCATCAGGCACCACAGCGCCGCGCACAGACTCTGCGTTTGCGCCACGGCCCACGCCGCGGCAATCAGACTAAGACCCGACAGCACAAGGTCGGCGAGCGCCGGCAGCACGCGCGCGTGATAAATGAAGCTGCGCACCAACCACACCAAGCCGAGATGCGCGGCGAGGGTGCACAGGACAGACGAACTGAGGACAGCAATGGCAAGCGCAGCCACGGTCCACGCGACGAGAATGGTCATATGGCCAATCCGCACGCGGCAGCGGACTAATAAGTAGGCGACATAACCCAAGCCAAGGAGGGGACTCAGACCGCGTAACACGGCGTCCCCGCCGTAGAGGGGTTGCAGCACGTGGTAGAGCATGCTGCCGACCAGGCTGGTCAGTGCGGCGACCAGTGCGCCTTCGAGAAAGGTGGCTTTCATGAGGCACTCCGTTGCTGCTTCTCACGCAGGAGTGCGACTTCCACCGCCGCGTCG
>JANOVQ010000310.1:0-3853 GCA_031417495.1 Pseudomonadota bacterium
TGACGGCATTCCTGACAATTTCTTTTTCGTGACCAATCCAGGGGCGCTTGAAGAAGCGTTGAGTACTATCTTCAATACCATACTCGAGCGGGTGTCCTCGGGAACGTCGGCCGCGGTAGTCGCGAATGATCGGATCGGTAACGGCGCTTTATTCCAGGCTGTCTACGATCCCATCAAGAAGGATTCAACACCAGCGCGCAACGAGGCGAAATGGATTGGCACGCTGCACGGTTTGTGGGTTGATGAGCAGGGCTTCATCCGCGAGGACGGTGGAGTCAAGGGCAAACTCGAAGGCTACAACACAGACAAGGTAGTCGAGCTTTTCTACGACTCTACGGCGCGGCGCACCAAAGTACGCCGCTTCACGAGTACCGACGACACGGTCTTTAAGAAAGATACGACGGAAACAGCGGAGCTCAATTCCCTGCGCACGATTTGGAACGCGCGCGAGAGCCTTTCCGCATTGTCGGAAGGCACCATCACGAGCCAGCGTGCTTACACGGCGGTTGCCGATACGGGCCGGCATATCCTGACTTGGAGCGACGCCGATACCGATGGCGCAGTGGATTCGAATGAAACGGTCGCGTTGACTTCGGCCAACGTGGCCTCGGGTACTCTCAACTTCAGAATGCTCGATACTGACACCACCGCAAACGCGCAACGCCTGGTGGACTGGACGCGCGGCTTGAACACCGGCATGACCGAATTTCGCCCCCGCCTGCTTGATTATGCTGGCGATGGCACGGCTGAAGTTCTGCGCCTCGGCGATATCGTCCACTCGACCCCTATCTCGGTTTCCGCGCCACGCGAGGCGTTCGATGTGGTTTTCGGCGATGAGTCCTATCGCGCCTTCCGCAAAAAATATCTGAATCGCCGGCAGGTCGTGTATGTCGGCGCTAACGACGGCATGATCCACGCATTTAATGCGGGCTTTTTCAATGTAGAAACCAAGACGTTTGATTTGAATACATCGCTCAGCGAAACCTCACACCCGCTGGGTAGCGAGTTGTGGGCGTATGTGCCGAAAAACTTACTGCCACACCTGCAATGGGCTGCGCGCAAGGACTACTCACACGTCTACTCCATGGATGGCCAGCCACGGGTGTTTGACGTAAAGATTTTCGATTCGACATCGACGGCCCATCCTGGCGGGTGGGGCACGATTCTGGTCACGACCATGGCCTACGGTGGAGGTTCGGACAATACCGCCATCACGGTGGATACGGCGGGCGACGGCATCGGCGCTGCAGATGCCACTCCACGCGACAATGTAAAAACCAAATCAGCGGTGGTGATTCTCGATATCACCGATCCCGAAAGCCCACCGGTGGTTCTTGCCGAACTTAATCCGGGTAATTTGCAATTCACGACCTCCGGACCGCAGGCGGTCGTAATCAACAATCAAAAGGAAGGCGGGACTACCAACAAATGGTTCCTGGTGATGGGCACCGGGCCGTCCGATCTTGCGTCAGGCGCCTATCTCTCGGGCTCCTCGAACGCCGAGCTCTTTGTTTATGATTTATCCAAACTCGGTGAAGGTAAGGATGACGTCGGTGCGGGTGCTGAGATTAATGGTCTCGTCGCACGTAAAGCGCTGCCCGTCACCGGATCACCCGATAAAAATGCGAATGTCTTTATCGGGGATGTCACTGGCATTGATTACGACTTTAACTACAAGAGCGACGCGATTTACTTTGGCACCGTCGGGCCGGCCTCGGATGTCACGACCGTTAACCAGGGCGGCCTGTTCCGCGTCTCCCTGAATGAGAAGAAGGACCCGAGCGCTTGGTCTGCGCCATTCCCGTTAATTACGGGAATCAATCAGCCATTTGCTAATGCGCCAACCCTGCAGTTCGACGACCGGCTGCGGCACTGGGTGATGGCCGCTACCGGCCGCTTTGAAGTTACCAATGATCGCGCGACCGTCTCTAAACAAACCTTGTATGGTGTGGTCGATCCGAACCCGAATGTTTCGGGCACCACCACCGGTCTGCCCGCCTCCGATTTGGTGGATGTTTCCAACGCGCGGGTCTTTTTCGGGGCCGCTGGCAATGTCAACAAAAATGGCATTTCGCTGGATGGCGATGCGAACACCGAACACACCTTCAAATCCCTGCGTGCGTTAATTTTGACCAAGGGTGGTTGGAAGCGCGATTTCGTGAACAGTACGACGAAACCTTCAGAACGGGGCGTGAGTGGCATGACGGCGCTGGGCGGCGTGATCCTGGTGCCGGCGTTCACGCCCGACACTGCGCTGTGTACTGCTGAAGGGTCGAGCACCTTGCTCGGTCTCTCGTTCGAGACCGGCACGGCCACGGCGGAAGGGGTCTTCGGCGATGTCCCCTGTGATTGTTCCGACAAGTACAGCGAAATCCCTCCAACGCCGATGGAAAAGAACGACGCGGGGACTTATCAGGTAGTGCGCTACGAGGGTAAACTTGAAAAGCCGAGCGTGACGCGCAACGCGAGTTCGCTTTCGGATAACGAATCACAAACAACCCCGACCGGCGGGCGCGCCTGCGGCACCACCTCGACCGCCGCCATCGCGTGTAATGCGGTGAACTTCCAGGACCAGATTTTCAATGGGGAAATCTCCTGGCGCGAACAACGCGACACCAAGTAACGCCGTCCACACACTCGCGTGAACCCAGGCCGGGTTCACGCCGGAGATAAGTGCCCATGAATGCGCAAGATGTAGGCTACCTCAAACGACCCCGCACGCGGCAGGCGGGGATGACCTTAATCGAACTCATGATAGTGGTGGTGATCGTCGGCATTCTCGCGTCGGTCGCTTACCCCAGCTATATGGAGTACACGCGGCGCGCCAAACGGTCAGAGGCGAAGGCGTTGTTGGCGGATATCACCGCGCGCCTGGAGCGCTATTATTTCGATAACAGTACCTATACCGTCACCCTGACCGACTTAGGCTATGCGAGCGCGGCGCCAACGTCTGCTGAGGGACATTACGCTGGGAGTGTGGTACAGGGCGCCTCTAACGATATCAAGACGAGTTATATCGCCCAGGCCACGCCCACCGGCGGCCATGTGGATACCAAGTGTGATCGGTTGACGTTAGATTCCCGAGGAACCAAAGGCTCCAGCGTGACCGCCAACACCGACGAATGCTGGCGCTGAGTGAGCTGATGATTAAATTACGGCGCGGATTATGTCGGTGGTTGATAAGTACGGGGCTGCTGATCGCCTGTTCTGGCGCCTTTGCGGAAATCTACCAATGGACGGACCAAGACGGTCAGACCGTGTACTCCGAACGCCCGTCACGGGACGGCACTCAGAAGGTGATCAAACCAAAATTCAGCAAGGGCTCACCGGTCAAGCCAAAGGCCGAAACGGTGGCAGCAAAAGCGCCCAAGGCCGACTCAAAACAAGCGGCGGTTAAACCTAAAGAACCGACCCCCGCCGAGAAAAGCGCGAACTGCGCGAAGGCCCGCGACGTCCTGAATCAGCTCAACACGACCAATCGGCTGCGTGCGAAAGATGCCAAGGGTGTCATCGTGTATCTGCCTGAGGAAGATCGAAAAGTGCGTGTCGATGAAGCGCAGAAAAGCATCAAGTCCTGGTGCGATGGCGGCAAGGCCGCGAAGAACTAAACCGGCGAAACGCCGGTGCGCGCCCTACTCAGAAGCCGACCTTGAGATCCTTCGCTGCGCGTTACGCCGCATGCCCCGCCGCCCGCACCAACTCACGCGGCAAACTGAACACCACCTGCTCTTTAATCCCTGGCACTTCATTCACCGCCTGACCGCCCCATTCGCGCAACCGCGCAACGACCTGTTCGACCAGCACTTCCGGTGCTGAGGCGCCAGCTGTCACCCCCACGCTGCGCTTGCCGGTG
>JANOVQ010000311.1:0-2504 GCA_031417495.1 Pseudomonadota bacterium
TCGCGCATTGTTTGAGGTCGCGGCCCGTCGTCTGCGCGACGACTTCGCCCATGCGCAACGCGGTGCCCGACGGCGCATCCACTTTATGTCGATGATGTGCTTCGCTGATTTCCACATCGACTTCGTCGCCCAGCACGCGTGCGGCGAGTTCGACCAACTTGAAACAAAGATTCACACCGATACTCATGTTGGGTGCCCACACGATCGCGATATCGCGTGCGGCCGCTTCAATTAGCGTGCGATCGAGGCCGGATCCGGTGGTTCCGATCACCATCGCGCGACCCGCCGCACGGCATAGCGCGACGTTCTGCAAGGTGGCTGCAGGGGTCGTGAAATCGATTAAGACCTCGAAAGGCGCTTGGCCGAGATCCCCGCCGGTGAGTACCGGCACACCGAGTGGAGGGAGTCCCGCCAGCAGCCCGGCGTCGAGGCCAATTTGCGGTGCCTCCGCGCGCTCGAACGCGGCAGTCAACCGCAATAAGGGGTGCGGGACCACCAGCTCAATCAAGGTCCGACCCATGCGGCCCGCGGCGCCCGTGATCCCGATCTGAGTTGGTGCGGACACGTGAAATGGCTCAGGTGAATTTCATGTCTTCGAAGAATTTCTTGACGCCATCGAGCCATGAACTCGCACGTGGGCTATGGCGTTCACAGGCATCACCCAGAGAATCACCAAAGGCACGCAAGGCGTCTTTCTGCTGCTTATTGAGATTGACTGGGGTTTCGATCGTCGTGCGGCAAATTAGGTCGCCGACTGCGCCGCCGCGCACCGAGCGTACGCCCTTACCCCGCAGCCGAAACATTTTGCCACTCTGCGTCTCGGCAGGGATTTTGAGCACCACCCGCCCCTCCAAAGTGGGTACCTCAAGTTCGCCGCCCAGGGTGGCCGTCACAAAATCGATCGGCACCTCGGAATAAAGGTCGTTGCCTTCACGCGTGAAGATAGTGTGCTCACGCACCACCACATTCACGTAGAGATCCCCTGCCGGACCGCCATTCTGACCGGCTTCGCCCTCGGCGCCGAGACGAATACGGTCGCCATTATCGACGCCCCCGGGCACTTTCACGGCGATGGTCTTGTGACCGCGGCCTTTGCCGGTACCACTACAGGAGCCGCAGGGATCGCGCACTGTCTTGCCCTTGCCGCGGCAACTTGGACAGGCCTGTTGCACTGAGAAAAAGCCCTGCTGCATGCGGACCTGGCCCACGCCATTACAGGTTGTGCAGGTCTCTGGCGCGGCGCGTGAGCGGCTGCCTGAACCCTCGCAGCTGTCGCAAACGATGACCGTCGGCACGCGAATTTTCACTTCAGTGCCGCGCACCGCTTCTTCCAGCGAAAGTTCGAGGTCGTAGCGCAAATCCGCGCCACGATAGGCGCGGTTACCGCCCTGGCGGCCGCCGGCGCCGAAGATATCGCCAAACACCGAATCAAAAATATCGCTGAAGCCAGCGCCGCCGCCTGCGCCGACCGACGCATCGACCCCGGCATGACCGAACTGGTCGTAGGAGGCGCGTTTGCGCTGATCACTCAGCACTTCAAACGCCTCCTTCACCTCTTTAAAAGATTCTTCGGCGCTCGAATCGCCAGCGTTGCGATCGGGGTGATGCTTCATGGCCATGCGCCGATAGGCCTTTTTAAGCTCGGCTTCCTCGGCGTTACGACTCACACCTAAAACTTCGTAGTAGTCTCGCTTGGCCATCCGCGTTCTTTTCCGCTGTTAAGGCGACCCCGCAATAAGCCGGAATGGCCGGGCGGCACCAGGCAGGGCCGCCATAATCCATGTGCGAAGTGCTTTGCAAATTACGCAGCACAAATCGGCCCGTGGCAGATCATTAATCCGCCACAGGCCGTTAGCTGCGTCACCCACCGTCGCGGCCGCTGCCGCGCTGCTCGTTACTTGTCTTTCACTTCCTCGAAATCGGCGTCGACCACATTGCCTTGATCCGCGTCAGCCGGCTGTTCGGCCTGGCCAGGGGTTCCCGCAGCCGCCGCTTGTTCAGCCTGGTACGCACGCTGGGCGAGTTTACCCGATAGCTCACCGAGCCGCCGACTTTTTGCCTCGATTTCGTCTTTGTCGTCGGACTTCAGTGCCGCACGGACTTCTTCCATCGCCGCCTCAAGTTCAGTGCGCTCCTGCGTTTCCACTTTGTCGCCCATCTCATCCAGGGATTTCTTGCTCGCATGCAGCAGGCCATCGGCCTGGTTGCGCGCGTTGACCAAGTCGTGGAATTTGCGATCTTCCTCGGCATGCGCTTCGGCGTCCTTCACCATGCGCTGAATTTCGTCGTCGGAGAGTCCGCTCGAGGCTTTGATGATGATCGACTGCTGCTTGCCGGTCGCCTTATCTTTGGCCGACACGTTCAGAATGCCATTCGCATCGATGTCGAACGTGACCTCAATTTGCGGGACTCCGCGCGGCGACCGCGGAATATCGGCCAAATCGAAGCGACCAAGCGACTTGTTGGCCACCGCCTGTTCGCGCTCGCCCTGCAGCACGTGCACC
>JANOVQ010000312.1:0-1974 GCA_031417495.1 Pseudomonadota bacterium
CGTCACTGAGGCCACCCGGCTGTCCGGTGCCGCGCAAGATCTCGCCGCCAGTGAACTCGCGGCATCGCCGCCGCCTGATTGGATGTCACGCATCATGGAGTCCGCGCTCTTCCAGGTCTTGCCGAATGAGACCATCCAGCAAATGTTCGGTGCGTTGGAGGCAGTGGAGAAGCAGGCCGGAGAATTTGTCCTGTGTCAGGACGAACCGGGCGATTATTTCTATGTGCTGGAGCACGGCTATTGTGAAGTGAACCGACGTGCTGGCGGCGGACGTCAAGAAATTCACGTGGTCGACTTGCGGCCAGGGGATACCTTCGGCGAGGCGGCGGTGATCTCAGGTCAGCCGCGCGATGCGTCGGTCGTCGCACTCACGGACGTGCGTTTGCTGCGTTTGTCCAAAGTCGATTTCGAACGACTGATCCGGGTGCCGTTGGTGCAGGGCATTGCCACCGCCGAGGCGTTGGCGGCCACCCGCGAGGGTGCGCGCTGGCTGGATATTGGGGACCCCGAGGTTTATGCCAAGGCGCCGCTGCACAATAGCCGGAACATTCCTCTCAACGCGCTGCGGATGCAGGCAACCCGTCTGGCGCGCGAGGACACCTATATTGTGTGCTGCGACGATCCATCCCTGAGCGCGGTCGGCGCCTATGTGCTTGCCGAACGTGGTTTCAACGTCCGTTATCTGAATCAGTCGATTGTGATGGCACTAACCAGCGAAATAACGCCGATCCCGCCGGTTTTGCCACGAGTGCTCCCCAACAACGTTGTATCATTCCCGGCGCCTCACGCTGGATCTGCCAACGAATTTTCGAGATCGCCCGCCAACTCCCGAGGGATTGCGATGGATAAACCACACTTGCCGACCTCCCCCGCGGAGAACACGTTGGAACGTGCTGATCGGCTCTACACCCAGCAAGAATTCGAAGCCGCCAAGTCTCAGCATCCGCTACCGCCTGCGGCGTATGCCGACACCCATACCGGCCAGACCCTCGCCCGCTTACTTGAGGATATCGATGCGCGCAAGGAGGCGATAGAACAAGAGGCTGGCGGGGGTATCGAAGAGGGAACAGAATTCAGCTTCGACGACAGTGGGACCGAATTTATCGATCTAGGTGCCCTGGAGGCCACCTCGAGTGCCAGTGTCGCGCGTGCCACACCGCAGGTGCCCGCGCCCGTCGCCCTGGCCGTTGATCCCGTCGCCGACATGGTCCACGACTTGGAACATCGGGTGCGCAATTACGTCGAAGCCAACTTAATGGAACGGTCGCTCGAAACTGAACGTCGCTATCAGGAAAAAATAAAACTGCTGCAACAACGGGCCCAAATCGCGTTGCGTAAACGCGATGCCGAACTCAGACAGCGTTACGCGACGCATTACGCGAAAAAAGATCAGGTGCTACGCGACAATTATCAGAAGCTGATGACTCTCGCGACGAAAATCAGCCAACAGAAAGCGCAACTTCAGGCGACCCGTCAGCAGATGGAAGAAAAACTCAAGGCGGCGACTGCGGTGTATAAGCAGGTGGAAGACATGCGGCGTTTGCTCGGTGAGAACATGGGGACTTTGGATCCGCTCGATGCAACTACTGCCTCGCGCTTCTCGGTGCGCTGAGGGCGGGCTTGATGTCTTCTGCTCGCGGTGGCGCGTTAGCGCCTCCTCGGGCGCACGTTCAACTGGCGTGCCACGGCGCTCCGCTCCGCGCAACGACGACAAGGAGACCTGCGGGAAGTGCGCGTTTTCGTCGTTTGGGTGAGCGTCGCGTAACCCAACTTGCGCAGGGCTTTTGCCGCACTGCGATTGCTTTCACCTCATGCCCCAGTAGAATGCCGCCTCGACTTATCAGCGCACGGTGAGAGCATGAGTGGAGAGTTGCAGAAACCCACGACGAGGCCCGCGAACCCCTGTTTTTCGTCTGGACCGTGTCCGAAACGTCCCGGTTGGACCCCGTCTGCCCTGAATGCCGCACTGGTGGG
>JANOVQ010000313.1:0-5639 GCA_031417495.1 Pseudomonadota bacterium
GCCATGGATGGCAGGCAGCGCGGCGCGGGCGGTAACGGAGCAATTCAGGGATGAATTGCGCAGTGGTAGCGTAGGCCAGTCTCCTCTTCCTGTGGCGCCCAGCACGGTGGCCGGTATTTCCGCTCCGCTATTTAGATGAGCCAGTTCCGCTTCCGCGCGCGGGGAAACTGTGTGTTGCGGGAGGAGTCACGTCGAAGATTCAGGCGCACCGAGCCGTAGACGCTCGCAATACGTGGGACTACGCCAAGTCTTGGCTCACCGGTTTACCGCTGAAATTCCGACTTCATGCGCATCTCTGCAAGCCGCTGCGAAACCTCCGACATTCCCTCGAGTGCAGCAAGCCGCTCGCGGAGCGAAAGCTTAAGCGCTCGGCGAAGCTGCTCGCGACGACTCCCCTCGTAAGTCGTTAGACTCCAGTCAATCTCCTCAGGTTTATCACTCATGTTTGGCTTCCAGATCCAGAATGATTTGCAGATGCTCGATGTCGTCGCGATCTCGCGGTCGGTTCGCAATCCGCTTCATCTCGATCAAGGTAGGAATTGCGACAAATCTTACGTTGAGGCCCGGGGCAAGCAAACCCTGTACGGCGCGGTGGTATTCGATGTCAAACGCGAAAGGCTCTGTGACAAACACATCGATGGCGGTTTCCTTGTGGGCGTTGCTAAAGAAATTCAGAACCACCATGCCTTTGTCGCGTATCCAGGCTTCGCGCTGCGAGGAATCCGCAAACTGGCTTGCTGTGATCGGTACAATCGGGCGATAGCCAATCCTGGCAAGTGAGTCGAACGCGAGCACAATGTTGTCGGAATCAAGCGCGAGGACAATATCGACGTCGTGCGTCATGCGCATATACCCATGCGCATTGACTGCAAGTCCACCCGCAATAAGGTAACGCACCTGTGCCTCCTGGAGCGCACGCATAATGGCTTCGAGACTAGTCAGTTTCATTCGGTCGGTGCATCGCTTGCAAACTGCCCAGAATTCTAGCGCAGCCCGGTCCCGGGTGCGCGGAGACACTTACCGATATCGACGCACGCCTGCACTAATCCCGTTTAACCCATGAACAAAGTCGCTGCCGTCACCTTGGGATTCTGGGTCATGAGGATCCCCGCCACCACCTTGGGGGAGACGGCGGGCGATTTGATTTCGATGACCTAACCGTCGGCTACGCGCGCAGTTCGCTGCTACTGATTACGTTGTTTTTCGTCGCGCTGGGCTTCCAACTAGCCTCCCGCGCTTTCACGCCGTTCCTTTATTGGACGGTGATCCTGGCCACCAGCACGGCGGGGACCACAATTTCGGATTTTATGGATCGCACCCTGGCCTTTGGCTACGCCAAGGGTTCGCTGTGTCTGGCGCTGCTGCTCGTCGTGCTCGTGACGGTGACCAGCCTGCGCGATAAATCCGCCCGCAGCAGCGCGTAGCGCCCTTAAGTTCGGCTTAAGCTATCGCGTGGAGACTGTGCTCCATGCAGAATCTCCCTGAGTCGACGATAGCGTCGATCGCCAGCCGATCAATGCCACACATTCTGTCCACCTCGGCGACGATGCTTGGGGTGTGTATGACGGTGTTGTCCCTGAGCAAGCTGAATGATGATCGTCTTTCATACTGGGTCATCGATAAACTCATGGCGCTCGCTGCCTTGCTGTTCCTCGCGAGCTGCCTCTGCTCGTTCCACTCGATGCGTCGCTTCGATATCTCCTCCATCGCCTCACGCTTCGAACGCGTGGCAGAGAGTGTTTTCGTCGCTGGGCTTATTATGTTGGCGATTGGGGCGGTTATCCTGGCCTTCATTGTGAAATAGCGCGACGCGCCTTCTGCGATGTTTTGCGGTAACGTGCCGCCATCGCACTTGAGGACACTCGCCAATCATGCTGACCACCCCCACTCCACGGCCGCCATACGGCGTCCTCAAACAGACACTTGGCCAGACGTTGGCGGCGGGATTGCATGGCCCACGCCTGCGCCCCTGGCGCTGGCTGCTGATCTTTTCACTGATCCTCGCCTCCCTCACGCGCGTCGCGTTGATGCAGCACACCGGCAAGTTGCTCGACCCTACCCTGGGCAAAGTCGCACTCATGCTGCTGGCTGGGCTGGGCTGGGATTTGATTGCGGCAAGTTTTCTGCTGTTGCCATTGTTGCTGACACTCACCCTGTTCCCCCTGCGCTGGCGGCGCACGCCGGTTGGTAATTTCATCCTGATGGCAGGCATGGTCGGGTGGGTGTTCGCGCTGGTCTTTATCGCTATCTCGGAATGGATTTTCTGGGAAGAATTCGGCACCCGTTTCAATTTTATTGCCGTGGATTATCTCGTCTACACGCATGAAGTCGTCGCCAATATCTGGGAGTCCTATCCAGTCGCGGTGATCCTGTCGTTGCTCTCCGCCTTCAGCATCGCGCTCGTTTGGTGGCAGCGCCGGGCGATTGACGATCGCGCACCTAGTCCCCATCGCTGGTACACCGAGCTGCTCGCGACTTCGACCCTCGTCGTGATGTCGGTCGCGACCTGGCAGCTCTTTGACCGCCCTTCGCAGCCCTTGTTTGTGAACCGCTATGCCAACGAGATTGTTGGCAACGGCATCTTCGAATTTGTTCGCGCGTTCGAAATGGCGGAACTCGACTACGACACTTTTTACCCGAAAATCCCGCGTCGCGAGGCTTATGCGCGCGTTCGCCACCTGCTCCCTGCTGCCGCAGAGGGCCACTTTATCGACGACGCTGCATTCACCTTGACCCGCGAGATCACCGCCGGCGCAACGCCTCGCGCCCTCAACGTGGTGTTGATTTCGGTAGAGAGTTTATCGGCGGATTACTTCAGCCGTTTCGGCAATCAGCAGGGCATAACGCCCAACCTGGATCGGCTCGCGAAAGAAGGGCTTTTTTATACCAACCTGTATGCCACGGGTACGCGCACGGTGCGCGGGCTTGAAGCGCTCACCTTGTCCATTCCACCGACACCGGGCGAATCGATTGTTAAGCGACCTAAGAACACCGGCCTGATCAGTCTGGGAAGCATCCTTCGCGCGCAGGGCTACGACGTGCGTTTCCTGTACGGCGGCTACGGCAGATTTGACAACATGGAGGAGTTCTTTGCCGGCAACGGCTACGCGGTGGTTGATCGCACGGCAATTCCCCCTGAAAAAATTCATCACGAAAATGCCTGGGGGGTGGCCGACGAAGATATCTATACCCAGGCGCTGCTGGAGATCGGACGCTCCAAGGTGGCGAATCGTCTCTCCTTTACGCACATCATGACCACCTCGAATCACCGTCCTTATACCTATCCCGACGGCCGCATCGATCTTCCCTCGGGGCACAGCGGCCGCGATGGTGGCGTTAAGTACACCGATTGGGCGATCGGGGATTTCATCGCGCGGGCGCAGGGTGAGGCTTGGTTCAAGAACACCATTTTTGTGATCGTGGCTGATCACTGCGCCTCCAGTGCGGGCAAAACCCAGCTGCCGTTGCGGCGCTACCACATCCCGATGATCATCTACGCGCCGGGGCTGGTAGCGCCTGGCGAGAGCAGTGTGCTGGCGAGCCAGATCGACGTCGCGCCAACGGTGCTCGGGCTGCTGAATATCTCCTATCGTGCGCCCTTCTTTGGCCGTGATTTGCGTGGCCCGTTAACCCGCGCGCCGTACGCGCTGGTGAGCACTTATCAGGAGTTAGGATTCTTGCGAGACGGACAACTCGTCGAGCTTGCACCGAACAAGGCTCCCAAGCTAATCAAGATCGATCGAAAACTTCCCGCGGCAACTGCTGCGGCCAATGCTGAGTTGACGGATGACACTATCGCGCTTTATCAGGTTGCGGCAGACGCGTTTCGCGTCGGAGCGCTGCGCCAGCCGGAGTAGCCTGCGCACAAAAGAGCGCGGCCCACAAGGCCGCGCTCTTTGCAAGCGAATCCGCGAGCCTCGCGGCTACGCGGGTTTTACGCCCACCCCTTCCAGCTTGTGCAGGGCTTCTTCCTGCCAACCGCCGAGCTTCATGTCGCGCTCAGTATCGGAGTCATCGACATGCGAATTCATGATGAAACTCGGCTTGAAGATGCGCACCAAAAGCGGGATCAAGGTAATGGCGCCGATCATGTTGCTGGTGAGCAGCAGGCACAGGAGCAGCGACATTTCGCTGTTAAAACGGAGCGAGGAGCCCGGAATCCAGTACACGATGCCCGATAGAATCGTCACTGCAGTAAAGAGAATGGCCGCGCCGGTGGTCCGCATCGAGGTCACAATGCCATCAACCAAGGTGCGATGGCGCATCTCCTCCTTCAGGCGATCCAGCATATAGATCGCGTAATCAACGCCAACGCCGATCCCCACTGCCGTCACCGGCAAGGTGTTCACGTTCAAACCGATATCGCGCATGGTCATGAACGCGCGATTGGTCATCACGCAGAGAACCAAAATCACAAACACCATGAGGCCCGCCACTAACGAACGATAGGCCAGCGAGATCGCGGACACCACCGCCACAATAATCGCCAGAGTCATCTTAAAATCCGATACCTCGGTTTCTTGATTGGCCGCCGCAGTAGTGCCGATGATGCCACCCGCAAACCGCGGGGTGACGCCTTCGATCGGATGGTCTTTGAGAAAATCCTGTGCGGCCGTGATGGCAGTTTGCACGGTGCGGCCTGTCGCGTCCTTGTAGAACACGACAAAGTTGGCCGTCTTCCCTTCAAGATCCATGTATTCCAGGATGACGCCGGGGATGGACGCGCCCGCTTCGTACATGAACAGCGTATTGCCGATGTCCTTCTGCTCTTTCGGAATGATCGACCAGCGCGGATCATCGTAGTGATAGAGACGGTTGATCGAGCGCACTAAATGCGGGATATCGCGGGTGCCGCCGTAATTGTAAGTGTTCGCCATGTAGCGACCGAATTCCTCCATCACGGCGACCACCTTGGGATCTTTCATGCGGTGTGGCACATCACCCTCGAAGAAAATACTGAACTGGTTGGCACCGGCAAAGCTGTCAGCAATGTGTGCGGCCGCAACGTTGTAATCGGAATCCGGGAACAGAATCGGCGAGCCCGGTTTGCTTTCGCCAATCTGCACCGTCCAGCCGAAATAAAAGGCCCAGGCAGCGATTAACAGCGCACCGCCCATAATGACCGAGGAAGCGCGTGGGCCTACCAAAAAGACCCCCAGATTGTGCATCAGACGTGACGGCAGATGTTTGTGCTCCTCTTGTCGAGTCACCGTGGGTGTTGGCAGCAAGGACATGATGAGCGGCACGAACACGGCGACGGTCACCAGATTACTCGCCCCCCAAAACGCGCAGTAGTAGCCCAGCTTCGAAATCATTGGCATGGAAGAAACGGTCAACACCAGCAACGCAAAGGCATCGGCCAAAATGCCCAACGTGGCGGGCAGCAACAATTCACCCATCGCCACTCTGACCGCCGCTTCGCGGGCGTGCCCAAGCCGGATTTCGTCGTAATAACGCTCCATCAACTGTACGCAGTGACTGGCCGTGCGGGCCGAGATCAGAATCGGCACCACCAGAATCAGCGGATCGAGGTTGAAGCAGCCAACCGGTGGTGGTGGAAAATCGCCCGGGCGGCGGTGGCCTGGTGGCTTGGGGCGAAGTCTCGCGCGCCGCGCCGGATGGCCATACGTTGGTTGTAA
>JANOVQ010000314.1:0-2573 GCA_031417495.1 Pseudomonadota bacterium
GCTGCCACCCACCGCGCGGCAGTGGTAGAGTAGTGGTCACCCAGTTCGGGATAGAAGGCTGAATCGATGGTCACGAAGTCGCCGGCCTTCTCAGGCGTCCATTCGCCGTAGTCGTAATTGAATCGAATAGCACTCCAGAACAACCCGAACGAATATTCTTCGCTGAGGTAATTGGTCGTTTCGATGACCGCAATCACCTCCCGCAGCGACCGCGGGTGTTGCACGCGCCGGTGTGTCGGCGTGTACGTCGTCTCGTACTCATCCCGCACAAAGATTCTAAGGTGATCCTTGCCCGCCCTGGCGCGGACGCTGACTTGATCGTTCGTGGTCGACTCAAACGACAGTCGCGCAATTTCAACTTCGGCGCTTTCAAGGTCCGGCAGGAACTCGCCACCCAGGCACCTCGGATGGACTCGCCCCCAGCCGAGACGGTCCACTTCCGGCAGACTCTCACGGGCGATAAACGCACTCAGGGCACACACACCACCTTCAGCCAGCGCCTGCTCCGCCAGTCGGCGTCGCACACGTCCCTTAACGCGTGACAGCAGCTCTGCACGGGTAGGCGACACCGGCCAGTACGTCTTCGGGCGATAGTCAAAGTCGAAGTCCCCGACGAAGACCAAGGCACCCCGCTTTCTCGAAGTGCTGCTCATGGAGCACCTCCGGAGACAAGCGTGCCGCCGGCGTCTGGGGATACCGCCGCTTCGAGCGTCAGCCGATGCAAACCCACGAGTTGCTCTCTGGACAGTCTGTGGCCCACATAGCCGCCGCCAATGCCGAAGGCGATGGGCACGGCGCGTTGTTGACGGCACCAATCGAATACGAGCCGTTCACGGGCCGCCAGGATGCCTTCATCGATGCCATCGAGATAGGCCAGCTTGATTTAATGCTCTGTCAGCGAAGGTGTTGCTTGCGCTTCGAGGATCATGAAGCGGGCGGTAATCGCGATCAGCGTTTCAGCGGGGACCTTGGTGAATTCGCGGCGGAGATTGCTGAAGATTGCGTGGCAGTCGAGGAACAGCTGTACCTGCGCGCTGGATGCGCTGAAGTCAGTCAGCACAACATTGGACTGACGCGCGCAGGAGGTGCAGACGAACATGCTCATGCTGCAAGCTTAGTGGCTTACGGCGCATCCGCCTCAGCGAATCTCCAATCTAAGAGGAGGAAAGACTCCTGGCTGCGATATGCGGCGCGGCTCGAATCGGTAGGGTGCTGCCGTCGCTCGTTGCGACGCGAGAATTCGCTCCGGCCGACCATGAACGGGGATATTAGAGCGGGACATTGATCGCTGCAGCCGCACAATCTCTGAAACTAGTCGAGGTATCCCGGCCGAAAATGGCAGTCTATAGTTACGGTGAACTAGGTGAAGAACACGAATTCCAGCGTCGCGAGGAGGAACACCATGGCACAAACTGCAGCACTAACTGCTAGCGCATTGCGCGATCTCACGCCCGACGGAAATAAGGCCGTCTTCATGCGCTATATCGATGAACTTTGGAATCAGGGCAAATTCGATATCATTGACGAAATCATGCATGACGACTTGTATTGCCATCCGCCGAGCTTCCAGGGGCCTACTTACAAAGCCGATATGCTCGGCATCATCAAGGCGTTTCACAAGGCGTTTCCAGCCGGGCGGTTTACGTTCGTGATCAAAGAAATGATTGCCGAAGGTGACAAAGTCGCCGTGTGGTTGACCTTCAGTGGTGTGCAGAAAGATGAATTCTGTGGCGTGGCATCGACAGGTAAAACACTGAAGTTTGATGTGCTTGGTTATTACCGCTTTTCGGGCGGCAAGATCATTGAAGTTCGCAAATTAAATGTCGGCCCTAATCACGACTTCATCTCTGCGATGGGAATACGAGAGCAATTGAGCGCCTGAGGGCTTCGATTACTCGTGAGACGGAAGCCGGATCCACATGGGTCGGTTGCGCCCCCGCGATCCCGACGGTTGTAGGAGATCTTGATGTACTCTGCGATTCTGTGCATGGCTTGTTTAATTCCGCCGTTTCCGGTCAGCCGACACCGGGTTACATCAGCGCCGATCATGACCCGTTATTTTGTTTTCACCGATGGCGCGAAAATCTGCGAGTTTGTGAGATAGATGAGGTCAAGTTGTTGCCGCCGACACAGAATTGAGCCATTTCCGTGGTGTCGGCCGATCTCCCATTGAGCCAGCGCAGCGGGCTCAGAAGCCGCGACGCCGTTAGAGATTTTCTCTCCACTACTGGCTCAGTGTGGCGTCGGCACCATGGTTCAATTTGAGATCGGCGCCAACACGAAGCACATTGAATTGGTCGAACGCATCACGACCGACTGCGGGGCGGTTTGCGCGCCGCGTCGGCAACGTCTGCGAAAGACGGCTTCCGTATCGCAGCGATATCACTGGCTGCGTCTTCAATCGCGGTGTGGCGGCGTTCAATCCGCTCGATGCCGTACTCATCACGCCGAAATTACCCGCACGCCACTCACTACCCGCGATTCAAATCCCCATAGCCTCCACGGACTGCGTGACACCACGGTGCTGACCCATCGCGGTTTCTTGCACTGGGCCTTGTTAGACGCCCGCCTGC
>JANOVQ010000315.1:0-2158 GCA_031417495.1 Pseudomonadota bacterium
GGGCAATTTTGCGCGCTACCCAGGCACCACACCGCTACCGCTTCCTGCTCGTCGCGGGTTTGCTGTGGGGTGTTCTCGCGCTCTGCCGGCCGATAGCGAGCTATCTCGGGATGGTGCTGGTGGGCGGGTTATTCGCTAACAGTAATCTGCGAAACAAGCCTGCGGGCATGTTGATATTCGTCCTGTGTGGCGCGCTCTTACCGGTGATGTGGGCAGCGCGAAACTATGTTCAAACTGGGCATTTTACGTTCAGCACGATTGCCGCGACCAATCTCTACGAATATCGCGCCGCGTGGATCATTGCGCAAAGCGAGCACCTCGCGCCGGAAATCGCACAAGCCAAGTTAATCGCGCAATTCAACCAGGAGATCGGCGCTCGCTCACTGACAGAAGCCGAGCGGGCTCGTCTCTACACGCAAAAGGCCCTGCGGATAATGGGGCGCGCGCCGCTGCTGACTCTGCGCCAGGGGCTGGAAGGTCTCGCCAGGATTTTTTTTGATGTGAACAATTTTGAAACTAAAACGCTCTGTCATTACCTGGCGTCACGCTCTGTTAGCCGGGACTCAAGTGTGCTCGCGCAGCGTTACGCCCAGTGCAAAGCCGGCCTGATGTCCTATCAGATACTCTTTTTGCTGGCGATCTATCTTGGCATCGGATTGCTGCCAATGAGCTGGCGCACTTATGGGCGCGATGCGCGTGTGCTGATCGGTCTCGCGGTGGGACTCGTCAGCTATTTCGCGCTACTCAGTGCAGGCATTGAAGCCAACGTCAGATTTCGCGTGCCCGTCGAACCCTTCCTGTGCGTGTTGTCGGGGCTCGGTTGGTCACGCTGTGGAAAACTGTGGCGACCAAGCGGCGTCAGGTAAAGGGCTGCTCGGCGCCGTGGAGGAGGGTGCGCGCGATCACGAGGCGCTGTATTTCGTTCGTGCCTTCGTAAATGGCGAGTACTCGGGAATCGCGATAGAGCTTTTCGATTGGATAGTCATTAAGGCAGCCATGGTCGCCATGAATTTGCAGCGCGTCCGAGCAGACCTTTTCGGCCATCGTCGAAGCATAGAGTTTGGCCATGGACGCTTCCCGCACACAGGGGTGTCCGGCATCTTTCAGCGTGGCGGCGTGCAAGGTCAATTGGTGTGCGCCTTCAATTGCCGTCGCCATGTCCGCCAGTTTGAACGCGATCGCTTGTTGCTTGCGGAAAAGTTTGCCGCGCGCAGAATTATTGTCGGCATAGCGAAGCGCGGCAGAGAGCGCCGCGCGCGCGACACCTACCGCCTGTGCGGCCACTCCCAGGCGGCCATTTTCGAGATAGGCGAGCGCAAGTTTATAACCGCCGTGCAATGGACCCAGTAGATTCCCGGCGGGTATCAGCAAGTTCTCCAGTGCGACCTGGCAGGTATCCGCCGCGTGATGGCCGAGTTTGCGCTCTTCGCGTACGACTCGATAACCCGGCAAGTTAGTCGGGGATAAGAAGCACGAGAGGCCACGCTTGCCGGCGGCAGCGTCGGTAACGGCCACGATCAGCGCAACTTCGGCACTCCGTCCCCCAGTCACGAATTGCTTGGTGCCGTTGAGTACGTAATGGTCGCCTGTGCGGACCGCCAGGGTGCGAATCGCCGAGGCATCAGATCCGGCGTGGGGTTCGGTCAGCAGAAACGCACTGTGCTGTGCGCCGCTCGCCAGCGGACGCAAGAACTGTTCTTTCTGTGCCTGGGTGCCGTAATCCTGGAGCGCCGCGCAGTTCGGCGAGTTGTTCACACACATGAGATTGCTTAAGCCGCAGTCTCCTGCCGCGACTTCTTCGACCGCGAGCACATAGGACACCAGGTCCAATCCAGCGCCACCCCAGGCTGGCGCCACGCACATCCCCAGCAAGCCGAGTGTGCCGAGTTTGTGCAATACCGCTACCGGCACTGTGCATTCGCGATCCCAGGCGGCGGCGTGGGGCGCGATTTCGTGGGCGACGAACGCGCGGACGGCGGCACGCAGGTGGTCTTGAGCTGGCGTCATGAGCATGGCGAGGGGTGCCGAGAATTTAACCTTAAGCGGAGCATAACGCACAGGCCACCAGGGACTCCCCCCGGCGTAGGCTACCACGCGTAGAATCGCCGGCAATCTCCATAATTTTTTGAAAAGCGATCCAAGCGAATGCGCATCGGAC
>JANOVQ010000316.1:0-8057 GCA_031417495.1 Pseudomonadota bacterium
ATCGTTACCAGCCCCATCAAGCAGAACTTCGCGCGCAATTACCCGCAACAATCCGCCACTGCCCGCGAAAGCGTTCACGAGCGAGACAGAAGCGCCGTTCCGGATACTTACGGTGTCGGCCTCCAAGGTGACCGTGCCGGCGGGTCCGCCCACAAATCGATTCGCCGTCACGCCGCTCGTTCCTGATAAGGTGATCGAGCGCGCGGCAAGCCTCGCATCGGGAACCCGTGCCAACGGCAGCCCAGGATCAAGTCCTGCGAAGACAAGCACGCCGGGTGGCGCACCGAACACAGGATCGGGCGCGGTCCCCGAAATTGTAAGGACACCTGTCGCTGCGATATCGACGCCACCCCCATCTGGTGAGGGGGCGAGCCCAAAGACTGAAAACGCGCCAGGCAGGACCGTCGCGTCCGCGATTTGGACCTGCCCGCCTCGGATCACGACATTGCTGCCATCGACCAGACTGTTGCCCTGCATCCGGAAGGTGCCGAGGGTGCTGAAACCGCCGACATCGACGGTGGCGCCACTGCCAAGGACAGCTTCACCCCTAGATGCCACGCTCACGATCCGCACATTCCCCCCCGGCGCAAGCAAATAGGCGGGTGCGCTGCCGTCGGGCGCCCCGAACGTGATATTGCCGCCGACAATGGAAATCGTGCCACCGCCTGCGGCCATTATGCCGGGTGTGCCGACGCGTGGTGAGGCGGGATCCTGCACGGTCGGCGTTTCGATCGTGATCGAGGCGGGCGCAGGCGACAGGAAACCAAAACTTGCAACGGGCGTCATCGAGAGCGTGCTGGCGGAAGTGGGTTCTACAAAAAATGTATTGCCATCGCTGAAGCGCAGATAATCTGCAGTGGTTACATGGAAGCTGCCATCGACGCTGATGATCGCATTAGGTCCGAACAGGATTCCCGATGGATTGACGAGATAGAGATTCGCGCCAGCGATGGTCGAGGCCACGGTGCCGTCGATGTTCGACGTGGCGCCACCCGTGACGCGGCCAATGATGTTCTGGATCCCGGCGGCGCCGTTGAAATTCGCGGTATCGCCGGTACCCACGCTGAAACGCGCGAGACTATGAAAAAGGTTAATACCCCCGCTGGTGGTCCCACCGCCGATATCAAACACGTTACCCGCCTGGTTAACGGTGGTGCCAAGCGAGCTGTCAGCCCCAATATCTGAAGCGACTTGGGCGAAGCTCACTCCACTCGCGACCAGCATCAACGGCACCGTGATGCTGGCATACAGACGCCGACGCACCCGCAGGCTATCCGGCGCAACACTGCGCAGTACCCCCGCCGGATGGCCAATCGACAGAGGTAGAAACCCACTCATCTCTGAATGATTTTTACGGTGCCGGGCAGTTGAAAATCACGAGCTTGTCGTCACCGATCCAGACCGAAGTTGAATCGCCGTTCAAGATCCCGCGGAAGTTCACCTTGAGCTGTTTCGGCGCTTGCGGGCATTCTGTAAGCGTGGCGCCACCGGGATGCGTTAGCGCATAGATGAAAGTGCCGGGTTTGTTGATATCACCCCGATAAAACTGCACTTTCAGATCGCGGAAAGCGTCCACCACACCGTTTGGATCGGCGACATATCCATAGGACGAATTCTTGATTTGAATAGGTTGTACGAGCGCGGTCGGACCGACCACCGCAATCTCTGAATTCCCGAGCGGACCAGTCCGGGTAATTTGCGTGACATCGAGATCGGCCGCGCCGTAGAACACTACGGGAAAGGCCGCCGTGTCAGATTTGTTTTTGAGGTTAAGGGAGTCTGGTTCGATGTTAACCGCGACAATCAAGTCGGCGTCGGCTGCGCCCTTGCTCTGTGTTTCAAACGGGGTCGGGTTACCAGTCACTGTCTGAGAACAAAGTACCGGTTGACCTCCTTGGAAAGTCCCGCTATGGCAGGGGCCAAAATTCAAAGTCCCGTCGGGCGAACGGAACGTGAATACGACGCCGCTGGCACCGCCGAAATCCGTTCCGGCAACGCCATTGACGTCGCGATCCGGGAAATCACTGTTCAACGCCGAATCCGGCGTCCCTAGTTCCGCGTAACAAGGGTTAAAAAGAGCCGGGGGGTTACCGGGGTCCTCACAGAATTTCGTCGCTTCTTCAAGCTTTGGCGTGACCCGCCAGCGCGCCACGGTCAGTGGCATTGGACCCACAGGAATCTGGCAGGTCCAGGTGGTTTTGCCGGCAACCGTCGCGACGCTCAAGCAATTAGCAAGCGCCGTCTGGGTCAAAGTGAAGGCTCCCGTTTTGCCGGGCACGGGAATTATCGTCCCCGTCTCGACTTCGCTACAGGTTACCGTGGCGCCGGTGGCGCCACCGATGATCAGACTAGGCGTCGCGCCTGCAATCGCCTCGATTGGCACGCCCGACAGATCGCAGATGAGGTCCGTCCCGGTGGCGATTCCTTTGAATTTGCTCGTGACCCCGCCTGTTCCGGTGAGGAAGGTTGCGGCGGAACTCGCACATGCCACGCTGAGCAATAACGCCGCACAGGCAGCGCGGGGCAGTAGCCGATGGCCCGCGAGGATTTCGGGTCGAGATCCGGAGGGTGAGTGGTTTGTCATGATGTTCTGCCTTTAGTTTGCGATTATTTTTACTTTGTTGAGAACCAGCGTCGTCCATCGGGAGATCGGGCGTCGGCAGCGTACATGCCGCGCGACATGGGTGCGCATGATCAATCTGGAGATGCGTGTAGCCTAACGCATCAACTAGCGACCGCATAGGCGAAAATACCTTGGCACTCTGCCGGTGTGCGCCGCGCCCACGCAAACGACAAAACGGTGCCAAAATCGGTATTTGAATTTAGGAAAATCCGGTGCCGGCGGGACACCCGTGCCGACTATCCTTAAGCCCTGAGTGCGCTCATTTTCTGACGCGCGACGTACGCCGCGATTAATGTAACCCTTAGAGCGCTCTGGCGACCCGCAGGACACAAAAATTTCAGAATGACCGCGCTATCCTCCTTATCCAAGTTAAGACGACAACCGACTGTGATCGGCACGGTCATCGCGCTTGTGGTGTTCTTCGCGCTGGCGGCCTTGCGCATGGCCGGTGCCCTGCAGTCACTGGAACTGGCGGTCTACGACGCGTATCTGCGCTGGCATCCCGAAGCCGACAAACTCGATTCCCGAATTACGTTGATTACGATTACCGATCGCGACATTACTGCACTCGGCCAATGGCCGATGACCGACGACACGCTCGCCAGGATCATCGAGGCCCTGCTGACGCGCCAGCCACGGGTGGTTGGCTTCGATCTCTACCGTGATATCGCGGTGCCGCCGGGGACTGAACGCCTGAATCCACTGCTTGTCTCGACCACCCGGTTGTTTATGGCCGAGAAATTCGGCAGCGGTGATGAACCCTCAGTGCCCCCGCCAGCCGTTCTGGCGGATTCCGGCCAGGTCGGGTTCGCGGATCTGATGGTTGATCCCGGCGGCACGGTTCGGCGCGCGCTGTTGTTTCTCGACGACGGCACGCGCGTGGCGTATTCGCTGGCGCTGCGCCTGGCTTTGAGCTACCTCGCAGAGGAAGGCATCGTGCCCCAGGCCGGGGAACCGGATCCCGCGAATATGCGGCTTGGACCCGCCACACTCGTGCCCTTCACGAGTCACGATGGCGGGTATGTCGCGGCGGACGACCGCGGCTACCAGATGTTGCTCGACTTCAAAGGAGGGTTAAAGCCGTTCGCCACCTACACGCTGGGCCAACTGTTGGATGACAAAATTCCCGCGTCGATGCTGCGCGACAAGCTCGTGCTGATCGGGGTCGCTGCGGACAGCGTGAAAGATCTGTTCCTCACGCCGTTCAGTCAGGATCAGCGCAAAGTGGCGAGTATTCCGGGGGTGTACCTGCATGCGCAGGCCGCACGGCAACTACTCCGTATGGCGCTCGACGGCGCCCTGCCGATTCGCTTCCTGAGCGAATCGTCTGAATATGCCTGGCTGCTGTTTTGGAGCGGACTTGGCGCCGCATCAGCAATGATGTTTCGCTCCCTCGCGCGACTACTGCTGTTCGCTATTCCTGCATGGCTTTTGTTGGTGGGCGGGACCTATGGTGCGCTGCTGAATGGCTGGTGGCTGCCGGTGTTGCCTGCGGCACTCGCGTTGTTCGCCGCCTCAATGATGGGCGTTGCCTACCTTTCCGTGCTCGAACGATCGGAGCGTCGCTTCTTGATGGAAATATTCTCCAAGCATGTGTCGGGTGACGTGGCTGACGAAATCTGGCGCCAGCGCGATGAACTTATGAGCGATGGTCGGATCGAAACCCAGGAACTCACGGTGACGGTGTTGTTCTCCGATCTCGAAAATTTCACGCCGATTGCTGAGCAACTCAGCGCGCGCGCGATGATGGACTGGCTGAACGATTACATGGAATCCATGGCGGGACTGGTGATTGCTTATGGCGGCGTAATCGACGATTACTACGGCGATGCGATCAAAGCGAATTTCGGCGCGCCGCTCGCGCGCACCACGCCCGCAGAAATTGCCGACGACGCACAGCGCGCGGTGGCGTGTGCGGTGGCCATGGCGGATGCCATGGACGACATCAATGCACGCTACGCCGCACAGAATCTACCGCCGGCGCGCATGCGGATCGGGCTCTCGACGGGACTCGTGGTCGCCGGCTGTCTGGGCAGTGCGCAGCGCATGAAATACACCACGATCGGTGACGTGGTGAACACGGCAGCCCGCCTGCAGGCCTTTGGCAAAGAGATTCCGGCAACGGCAGGGCCGTGCACGACGATCGTCGCCGCAGACACCCAGCAGTTGCTCGATGCGCGATTCGTGACTGAATATGTCGGCACCCCGAGTCTGAAAGGCAAAGTGCAATCGGTGGCGGCCTATCGCGTGCTGAGTTGCCGCGGAGCGGCGGCCATGGCAAAGACAGCGATCAGCGCGCACCCTGCAGCCGCACGTGCATGATCCGGTAAACGCTGCGGCCGACCCGTGTTTTCGTTCCTTCACTAAATCCAGGAAGTGTTCGTAATGAAATTTTTCACGCTGACGATGCTGTTGATACTGACCTTCATGAACGGCTTGGCGCTGGTCGATGTCGCAGCAGCCGATGCCGCTGACGCCAGCGCTAAGAAGAAGCCCGCGACTATCGCCTACCAGCCGCCGCTGCGCGGTGCGCCGCTCAGTCGCGTCGGCGGAGGCACGCGCAGCATTCAGGCCGCGGATTTACAGGTCGAAGTCCTCGCCCCGGAGCACACGGGACTTACGTTGCAGGCCCAGCCCGTTTTTTATTGGTATTGCTCACGGACAATTACCGCGCCGGTCGAATTCGCGCTCGTCAAGCCGAACGTGCCAGAGCCGGTGCTGGAAGTGACCTTGAAAGGGCCTTTTGAGCCGGGCATTCATGCGATCGATCTCCACGCGTACGACCTCAAGCTCGAACCAGAAACCGACTACGAATGGTTTGTTTCAGTGATATTCGATCCCGCGCAACGTTCGAATGACGTGACGGCCGGGGCCGGCATCAGGCAGATCGGTCCCAACGACGGCACCCGCACCGCGCTTAGGCCGGCTACCGCGCAAGGCGCCGACTACGCGCAAGCCGGCGTCTGGTATGACGCGATCGCCATGTTGTCGGCCAGCATCGCAGCGCGACCGAGCGATCCGACGCCGCGCGAGCAGCGCGCCGAACTGCTGCAGCAAGTCGGTTTGACGGACGCTGCCGCCGCGCCGCCGTAAGTTCTGGCGATTGTTAAGCTGGCGACTGCGGCGCGTCGCCGCACGCGACAAGACGGATCGCCAGAATCGTGATGTCGTCAAATCGCGGAGCATCGGCCGTGAATTCGGCCAGGGCATCACGGATGGCCTGCAGGGCCTCGGCCGCAGTCCTCGGGCGCGCCGTGACTAGCACCTTTAGCAGGCGTTCTTCACCGAAAAACTTCCCAGCATGATTCTGCGCTTCGGTCACGCCATCGGTGAAGACGACGAGAATGTCACCCGCGGCCAATCGATAATGGGCCTGCTCGTACACGGCGCCAGGAAACGCGCCCGCTACCATGCCTGCGGGGCGCGGCAGCGCGGTGACGGCGCCGTCGCGGGAGATCAGCAACGCAGCGGGGTGGCCAGCGCTGAAGTACGCCAGCTCGCCGTTCTGAATATTCAGAAATCCCGCGAACAAAGTGACGAAAGTGCTGTGCTCATTGTGCTCGCACAGGGCGTCATTGAAACGCGCGATAAGGGTGCGGTGGGGTTGCCCGTTGACCACCCCAAGCCGCAAGGTGGCAAGGCTGCGCGCCATGAATAGCGCCGCGGAGAACCCCTTGCCGGCGACGTCACCCACGGCCAGAAAAGCCCGCTTCCCATCTACGCCGAAAGCGTCGAAAAAATCGCCCCCGACCACCTTCGCCGGCACCATGACCGCCACGGCCTCCACCGCCGGATAATCCTTCAATAACGCAGCGCCATCGCTGAGCATGCTGAGCTGCACTTCCTGCGCCAGCCGCAACTCCCGTTGCACGGCTTCAAATTCCATGCGTTCGCGGAGACTCTGCAAGACCAGTTCGCTGCGCTGGCGCATCCGTTCGGACATGGCCTGCAGAAGGTTCCGCGCCACTCCATCGACGTTCGCGAGCATCGACCAGAACACTGCGCCCGGGATCATCAGGACGCATGCTCCCGCGTCGGCGACCACCGTTACTGAAACGGACTTCCCTTCGATCACCGACATCTCGCCAAAGCACTCGCCGGCCGCGATCACCACTTCATGCGTCGACTGGGCAGCATCCAGCAAGGCATGCAGCTGTCCATCAAGTACGAGAAACAAGGCGTCGTTGGAGTGACCGGCCTGGAGCACGATCTCCTTTTGCGTGAAATTCAGCAGCCGGCACTGTGCGAGCAGTCGTTGCAGATCTGCAGGCGGCACCGACTGCAGAAACGGATGGCGTTGCGCCTGGTGCAGAACGCTCAGTGCGACACTCGCAAAAGGTTGGCTACCGTTCGCCGGTGGCAGCGCAGGGGCAGCCTGGTGAGGGGCAGCCGGGGAGTCTGACGATGGCGTGTGCATGCGGGATAGTGTGTAACGCATCCGCACCCAGCGACAAGCACGTGCTAGGCCGGCGCTGACCCGGATGACGCTTCCGCAGTGGTCGGCGAGTCGTGCGTTTCAGTAAACAACCGGACCTTGGTGGTCGGCTTGAGCAGCGTCTCGTCGACTGGCCGCCGGACCCGGCGTGAGCTGATCTGGTTAGCCGCATAACTCGCAAGAATAACCGCTGCCAACGGTCAGTCGACTCGGTTCCCTTGAGCCTGCCGCAGGTCGCGATCGCACCTGCGTTGATCATGAGATTGCGTGGCCGGCCAGTGACTGGATGCAGGCTGCTGGATTCGAGGGCGAGCCCGTAGCTGATGGCCTTCGCGATGGATTGAATAGTGAAGATCTGTCGATCTGTCGGTGACTTCGTGTTGAATACCGCTTATGGCGCAACCGTCGAGGCCGCCGAGCACAGCGTCCTCCGCCACGCAGCGGACGGCCGTGCGCTCCTCTCGAGTGACCCCGCCATTACTACGCTCGTTGCGGTGGGCATGGCGGAACGCCTCTATTTCGCGCAGGGCACTACCCGGCGCGTCGTGTCTTTTGCCCACAGCGCTTGCCGGTCAGGTGTTTTGCCGTCGTTATGCCATTTCTCGGTGACTTCAAGACAGAAGGAGCCTGCGTTTTCCAAAGTAGGCGCAACATCCAACGGTCGTTCACCGCCTACCTGTATGTTGGGGTTCGAAATCTCGTAGTTGGGGGCGATGATATTGCTCGCACAACCAGTGATGAGCATCAGAATGACGGAAAGAAAAATGAGGGACGAACGCATTGAGGCTCCTTTAATCCAAGCGGACATCGGAGTCTAAGGCCAGCAGAGCTCACAGGCACGTTAACTTGCCGCCAAACCGTCCACAATCTGAAGTCGGAAACCTTTAGCAGCGACCTTTTTTCGCTTGTCCGGGAGGACAAAAGCCGCGGTTGCCGTATGGCACACCGGGCGGGTGAGCGTCAGGGTAGTACTCCTCGCGACGCGGGGGTGGCTGTGCC
>JANOVQ010000317.1:0-11954 GCA_031417495.1 Pseudomonadota bacterium
CTCCTATAAGGCACACGACCTGATTGCCGAGGATATCGATGCCTACCTGGTGAAGCACCAGCACAAATCCCTGTTGCGCTTCATCACCTGTGGATCGGTGGACGACGGCAAATCGACCTTAATCGGACGCCTGCTGTACGACTCTAAAATGATCTTCGAGGATCAGCTCGCGGCGCTCGAAGCAGATTCGAAGCGGGTGGGTACCCAAGGTCAGAATATCGATTTCGCGTTGCTGGTCGACGGTCTCGCCGCTGAACGCGAACAGGGCATCACAATCGATGTGGCCTATCGCTTCTTCGCCACCGAAAAGCGCAAGTTCATCGTGGCCGACACGCCGGGCCACGAACAGTACACACGCAATATGGTGACCGGGGCGTCCACTGCAGATCTCGCGGTGATTTTGATCGACGCGCGCAAGGGCGTGCTTACGCAGACCCGCCGCCACAGTTATCTCGCCCACCTGATCGGCATCCGCAATCTGGTGCTGGCGGTCAATAAAATGGATCTGGTCGACTACGACCAGGCGAAGTTCGAGTCCATCGTCGCCGACTATCGCGTGTTTGCGACGTCAATCGGTATCGAAACCTTCACGGCCATGCCGATCTCCGGCTTCATGGGCGACAACATCACCACTCTTTCGACGAACACCCCGTGGTACACCGGGGTGCCGCTCATCGAACATCTTGAAACTGTGGAATTGGATGTCACTGCAGATCAGCAGAAATCCTTCCGGATGCCGGTGCAATGGGTGATTCGGCCGAATCTCAATTTTCGCGGTTTCGCCGGGCTGATCGCGACAGGGCGAGTTAAACCCGGCGACGCAGTGCGCGTGTTACCGTCCGGCAAAACTTCCACCGTCGCACGACTCGTGACTTTTGATGGCGATCTGCCAGAAGGGGTCGCCGGGCAATCCGTCACCCTCACCCTCGCCGACGAAATCGATTGTTCGCGCGGCGATGTGCTGGCGGTGGCCGACGATCCGCCGGAGGTCGCAGATCAGTTCGAGGCCACCCTGGTGTGGATGGCAGAGGAAGCCTTGCTGCCCGGCCGCCCCTACTGGATCAAGCTCGGCACCCAGCTGGTCTCCGCGCAGGTTCAGGCCCCGAAGTATCAAATCAATGTGAATACGCTGGAGCATTTGGCGGCCAAACAATTGGAGCTGAACGCGATTGGGGTCGTCACCCTCAGCACCGACAAACCACTCGTGTTCGCACCCTATGCGGAGAATCGCGAGCTGGGCGGTTTTATCCTGATCGACAAATTCAGTAACAGCACCGTCGCTGCCGGCATGCTGCATTTTGCGCTACGGCGCAGCCACAATGTGCACTGGCAGGCGCTCGATATCACGCGTGAAGCGCATGCCGAACAGAAGCATCAGCAGCCTAAACTTTTGTGGTTCACGGGCCTTTCAGGCGCCGGCAAATCCACCATTGCGAACCTCGTCGAGAAACGTCTCTTCGCGCTCGGCAGGCACAGCTTTCTGCTCGATGGCGACAATGTGCGTCACGGCCTCAACCGGGATCTTGGTTTTACCGAGGCGGATCGCATCGAGAATATTCGCAGAGTCGGCGAAGTCGCGAAGCTCATGACGGACGCCGGTTTGATTGTGCTGACCGCCTTCATCTCCCCGTTCCGCGCCGAACGCGAGATGGTGCGCGCGATGTTGGCGCCCGGCGAATTCGTTGAAATCCATATCGATACCACGCTGGCCGAAGCCGAGCGGCGCGATGTGAAGGGTTTGTACAAGAAGGCGCGCAGTGGGGCGCTTAAAAATTTCACCGGTATCGATTCGCCTTATGAGGCGCCTACGACGCCGGAGATTCGGATTGATACCGCACAGATGACCGCCGAGCAGGCTGCCGAGTTCGTCGTCGAGTGGCTACGTCAGTCCTCTGTCTAGCGCAAGAGAAAGCTGGCGCGGCCTTCCGTAGGAGTCCCTTCCCGTGGCTCACCGCCCGTCTTCGAGCAACGCCGCTTTCATCTGCGTGAAGGCCGCCGAATCGACCTCGCTCCAGTTGCTGCCGGGTTTATCCGCAACCAGCGCCTGCAGCGCCTCGATTCGCTGGCCGTATTGAAAATGCGCCGGGGTGCCGGTGGCCGACATGCGCGCCGCCAGCAACACCGCCGCGCGCGGGTTGTAACCACCGCGTTCGAGAATGATCGTGCCGATCCGATCCGCCTCACGTTCTTTAATGGGATCCACTGAGGCGGAGAGTTCGCCCACCTGACGTTCCTGCACCGCGCGTTGGCGGCTGCCGAACAGATGCTTTAACACTCCAGATTTTTGCGGTGCCTGGCAGAAATGCCCGGCCATGTGATGCGCGAATTCGTGCGCCAGCAGCGCGGCGAGTTCGGCTTCGCTGCCGACGAAGCGCAACATGCCTTCGGTGACGAAGATATGGCCGTCGCCAATTGAAAACGCGTTCAGTTTGGAGTCGCGAATCACATGCGTGCGCCATTGGCGATGGCTTTGTTCGCCGGCGCGTTCTGCCAGCCGGGTGGCCACCGTTTGCAGGGCGCTCGCCACCGGATCGCCGGTCGGCCGCAGCGGCCATTGACGAAATATCGTGGCTAAGGTGGTGCTTGCACGTTGCACCTCGGCAGGACAGGCGATCCGCGCGATTTCGCCCTGCCCCAACCCTGGGAGGAGCGCGAGCACCAGGCCAAGCACGGCCCGCGCGCGCGCGCGCGGCCCGCGCATCACGCGAATCCGCGCGCCATCCGCATGCTTGGCGTGAAGGTCACGCCGCTTTTACGATGAAGGTCGACTCCGCGGTGTCATAGGTAGTGCCGGCGCTGACCGTATGCCGAATCACATAGGTGCCAGGCGCCGCTTCCGCCGGAATGTTAATTGGCAGTTTGATGGTGTAGCCGCCAGCCGACTTGGTCGCCGGCTGATTCTTGAAGTCCATCAACTGCACACCGTCCTTGAGCAACACCCCGGACACCGAAACTTGAGTCTGCGGCGCGCTCTGTGGCAGCGACAAAGAGTAATCGGTGACCACATTCACCACGCTATTGGGCGTGATCGTTTGCGGGGTTGAGGTCGCCGAATTGATGTTGACGAAGACGCTGTCCGCCGGTGCGGCATAGCCGTAGAGCTGCTGATCCTGAGTTTGGCTACGCGCCGCCGTTTCTTGGGATTCGATGATCTTGCCGGCCGCCCAGCCGACAGCGGCGCCAGTCACGGCACCAATCGCGGCGCCTTCCCAACCGCCCGCCAACCCCCCCACCAGCGCACCCAGCGCAGCGGTGCCGGCGGTCGAATTCTGCGTGTTAGTGGCGCAACCACTTAAGAGTGCTCCACACACCAGGGCAGAAATAACGGTCCTTTTGAATTGCGAAGTCATAAGCATCTCCTTGTGTCATGTAATACGTGTGCGCGCGAAGTGAATTAACCCCGGTTAGATAAGCGTTAGCCAGCGCCGGTCGGCCTATCTATTTCCTGTTTAATTGGCGGGTGCCGCCAGGCTACCCGGCTGTTCGAAAAACGGATTCGCGTTGGGCAACGGCGGGAGCGCCTGGCTGAGCGCCGTGAGTCTCGCCACCACGCCACCCACCGGCGGTGGTTCGATGGCCTCGAAATTGCCTGCGTCATAGGTTAATTTGCCACTCCCCGAGGGATACTCGATACCGAGCTTCAGGGCGTGGGTCTCACCGTCCACCGGCACATAGGCGCGGAAAGTCACCACATAATCACTGAGATTAATGTTCTGGATTTCTTCCACAATCTGTTGCATGCGCTCGTAGGTTTCGCCGATTAAATAGTAGTTACCGAAAGAGTTTTTCGACAGCGCCTCGAGATTTCTGAAGTGATCGGTCGCGAGTTTCGCATAAGCGAGAGAATAGATCGGGATCGGGATCGCCATATTCGTGATCCGTCCATTTAAGTCGCCGCGCGACAACGCGCTGCCTTCGTCCCATCCGTCAGAGAAGACCACAATCGAGCAGGCGACGATAAAGTTATCGATGTTTGGTGTGAGCGCACCCTGGCTACTCGTCCCGCATAGCTGCAGCGCGGCCGCCACACTGTCGTAGAGTCGAGTTTTCAAACCATCCACCTGCACGTCCGCCAGGCGACGGGCAATCGCGGCCGGATCACGCTCGAAGCTGGAAACCGACGAGTACCCTTCCTTGGTGTCGCGGATGGCAAGGACCGCCACTTCGTCCTGCGCCCGCTTGGTGTCCACATACCGTGCCGCCGCGCGCAAGGCTGCTTCAAACGGCGGTCCGGCCATCGATTTGCTGGCATCGAGCACTAACACGGTCCGTGTGCCGAGCGGTTTCTGGCGCAGGGATTCCACTCTGAACTGGCGTTTCATCGGATCGTAGGCGCGGCCTTTCACCATAAGTCCGATATTGAGTTCGTTCAAATTCACCAGCGGCTGCCTGGCTTCATTGAAGGTGCGAAAAAATACCTGCACATACGGATAGAGGCTCGAATCCACGCGATAGACTTTCACGCCATAAGACCCGGGCGCCGTACTTTGGGCTTCTGCGCTGTTCAGCAAAAATCCTGCGAGTGAGGCCAGGATTGGCCAATAACGCGCGAATTTTGCCGAGCGATTTTTTACCTGCATGCGTGACTCCTCGCGGCGAGTGGAAAATTTATTCTTGGAATTGGGTATTCGCATTGGCTTTCTGCCAGGCATTGGCCGCTGGGGCCGGGCTAGGCGGCGCACTCACGACCGGTGCGGTCGGCGCCGACGGGGCAGCTTTGGCAACGACTTGCGCCGGCTTCGGCTTGCGCGGCTTGGCGATTGGCGGGCGCGGCTTAGAGGTCTCGAGCACGGGGGCCGACTCCGCGACACTGCCCTGCCGGCGTTTGAGTAACTCCTCCATGGCGGTCGATCCGGCCGGCGCAGGGGTCGCTGGCGGCGCGAGCGCGATTGGCGGCGCGGCGGGCGCGACCACGGGCGCAGACGGCGCTGCAATCGGCGCGGTGGCCGTTGGCGCTGGCGGGGCGGTTGGTGGCGAACTCGCGGGCACGCTGGGTGCGACTGCCGCCACTTCGGTCGGCAGCGGGGCGGACGCGCGCTGCATGAACCAATAGGTGCCGAGCGCGGCGACTGCCGCTAGACCCGTTGCTGCGAAGAACAATCCCGCACGCGACGCAGGGCGCGGCGGCGCAGCGCCTGGTTCCATCACAACGGCGGCGCCGTCTGCTCCGAGCTTCAAGGATTTCTGCGGCGTGGTGGCGGGGACGGAACGGGTGGTCGCACTGCCGACCATCACGGTTCGCTCAGGGGCAGCATATTCTTCGTAGGTTTTCACCGTTGGCGCGTCGTAATCAAACGCCCGGCCAAATTCCTCTACGGTTTGCTGACGCTCGTTGGGATTTAACGACATCGCCTGCAGCAACGCCCGATCAATCGCCGGCGGTATGCCCGGTGCGAACGACGAGGGCAGCAAAATCTCCATACCTTGAATGCGCTCGCGAGCCCCCGGTGGGCGTTGCGCCGTGAGCATGTAGTAGATGGTGGCACTCAGGGCATACACGTCGGAGCGCGCATCGGTGCCGCTGCCCATGGCCTGTTCGGGCGGACTGAAACCATGGGTGACGGCGCGGCCTAACGCGCGCGTCTGTTCGGAGGCGATGGCTTCCTTGGCGATGCCGAAATCGATCAGCATCACCCGGTCTTGATCGTCCAGCAGCACATTGCCCGGCTTTAAGTCGCGATGCACGATGGGTGGCGTTTGCGCATGCATATAGGCCAGCACATCACATAACTGGCGGGCCCACGGCGCCATCTGACTCAAGGCGATTCTTTTGTCTGGCGCCGCGCGACGCACGGTATCCAAGGTCCGACTGCCGCCAAATTCCAGCACCATGTAGACCATGCCACCGGTGATTTCGCGATCAGTAATGCCGGGAATCGAGGGATGATTGAGCTTCGAGAGAATGCGACTCTCGTGCTCGTCGTAGAGAGATTCTGGAATTTCCTTGAGTGCCCAGCGTTTGTTGCTGAGCTTTTGATCTTCCACCAGATAGGTGGAACCAAAGCCACCGCGCCCCAGCAGCTGCACCACCCGATAGCGCTGATGCACGATCGTACCTGGTGCAGCGAGCCATCCCAGCACGCCCTTCACTTCGCCGTTAGGCGAGAGTGCCGGATACGCCAATTCCAGGCCGCAGTTGCATTTGTAATCAGGCGGCTGAAGCGCTGACCGATCATAGATCTGGTGACAGCGCGGACAGACATCACCGCTGCCTAATGGCACGGTGCCGGACACGGTTAGGCTGGTGTCAGGAAGGGCTTGTTCAGTACGGTCGACGTCGTCCATCGCGCGGGATTACCTTCAAGCTGTTTGCAGCCGCGGACTTAAGAGGAATCTGCTGCGGCGATTCCCTAAGTCCGCGGCTGCTAAGTTTTACGATCTTTGAGCTTCAGGCCGAATCCCACAAGGGCTAAAAACGCCAAGGTCAGCAGCAAGATTGCACCTACACTGGTCCGATAGGATTCGAGCACCGGCACCAGCGGCGCGCCGTGCGGGTCCTGCACCGCTAAGGTCGCCGCACTCAAAGTGGATTTCAACCCATCATACCCCCAGAACGAAATCATCGAGAACTTGGCGAGCCACAGGTTCGCGCCGGCGAGTTTGGTAAGCGCGTTGGATAACACCACTTGCGGGATCAGTATCAGCGGCACCAGCGCAATGGCTTTGTCGTTGGTATCCACTAAGGCGCTAATGGCGAGTCCTAAGGCCGACGCCGCAAATGCGCACAACGCGAGGATGCCAAGGCGCGGCAGAAATTCGCCCGGCAGGGTGAGCAGGCTCGACACTACGCCGAGCAGGAGCAGGCATTGCAGGAAGCATAAGCCCGCGAGCGGCAACAGTTTGCTTAAAAGGTAGGGCCCGAGCGCGAGATTTACCGCGCGTTCGCGCAAATAAATGGGGAGTTCCTTGACGATTTCGCGCGCGGAGTTGAGACAGCCGAACCAGATCGCTGACAACACCAGTATGAAAGCGACCTGGCCTTGCGTGGCCGCACTCGCCGCCGCCGTGCTGCCGGTCTCGAACACCGTGCCGACCACCGCGCCGATTAACGGCGCCTGCAACAACAGAATCGCAAGATTGCGCCGGTCTCCCAGCAGGAGATCGAGGTAACGCTGGGTCAGAATTTTAGTTTGCCGCCAGAAACCACTGCGCGGTACCGAAGTGCGCAGCGTTGACGGCCCCGCCGGCACGGCACTGGCTGGCGCCTGCGCGGCCGCGGACAGACGGGACACGACGTAACGTGCCCGCAACGGGGAGGCCAGGTATTGTTCGGCCCAGTGCGCGGGCGGCTGCGTCTCCAGCACTTCATAGATATCCGAGAGCCGTTCGATCTTGAAATAGTTCTGCACTTCTGCGGGCGGCCCGAAATACGCCAAGCGGCCCCGCTGCAGCAGGATCACCAGTTGGCAGGCGGCGATATTCTCCAAGGTGTGGGTGACACAGATAACGGTCTTGCCACCATCGGCGAGTTCCGCAAAAGTTTGCATCATCTGGCGATCAGTGCCGGCATCAAGACCGCTAGTCACCTCATCCAGAAACAACGCGCTGGGCTTCGCGATCAACTCGGCGGCCAGGCTCACGCGCTTCAATTGACCGCCACTCAGCGGCGCAGGAGTATCGATCAGCAGGTCGGCCTGTTCCTGCAGGCGCACGCTTTTCAGGACCTCTTCGAGATAGGTGGTGATCTCATGCTCAGTGGTATCGGCCGGCAGGCGGAGCCGCGCGGTATATTCCAGCGCGCGGCGCATGCGGATTCGCCGATGCACGATGTCCTGCTGCGGCACATAGCCGATGCTCGAACGGACCATGTCCAAGGCCGTGGACAAATCGACTCCGTTATACAGCACGCGGCCAGCGGTGGCGGGGCGACGCCCGTTCAAGGTGTCGAGCAGGGTGGATTTACCGCTGCCGCTGCCGCCGAAAATCACCACGAACTCGCCGGGTTCAATGACGAGCGAGATATCCTCCAGCAAATGGCGGGGCTGGCCAGTGCTGCGATCGCGGATGGTTTTTGAAATGCCCAGGGCCTCGATGCGCACGCGGCCTTCTTCGCCATCGGCGCGCAGCCCATCGCCGGTAAAGCGATAGAGGAAGGTCGCGATGCCCACCCGATCACCAATCTTGAGCGTAACCGGCGCGCGGATCCGGCGGCCATTCACGAACGTGCCGTTGATGCTGCCCAGATCCTCTATCAGCCACTGCCCGTTATTGGCCGTGAGTCGGGTGTGTTCGCGGGACACCAGAGGAGAATCGATGGTCAAAGTACAATTTGCGTGCCGCCCGATCAGGACCTGGGCCGCGTTCGCCAAGGTCGCGTGTGGCGTGGCGCGCAGGGTGGGCTGCGCGCTGAGGGTGGCCGGTGGCGGTAACGGCGCTGCCGCTGGGGCGCCCGCCCGCTGGCTGGTCGCAAGTTTAAGTTGATAGACCAGACTGCCCACGGTTACCCAGTCGCCGTGTTGAATGGCGGTGAGTTCGGTGGCCGGTTTGCCATTGACCTTGAGCAGGGTCCCTGCCACCGGGGCGACCCACAGCTGTGGCAGCTGCGTGATGAGGCGGAGTTGGCCGGCGATTTCAGCACCGACGGGTTCGAATATCCCGTCGAAGCCCAGCACATAAGTCCCTGCGTCCGCGAGGGTACTTTTGATTGGCGGGGCTTCCGCACTCACGAATTCGAGGGTTATCGGATCCATAACTTCTGCATTGCGAGGTACCATCCTGCAGACGACGTTGTGCGCTGCCGCGTCACGCTGAGCCGACGACTGGCTGCAGTCTAAGGCAGTTCCGGTCAGGCGCGGAATAGCGGGCCGGCGTCTTTACTTCACCACCAGCAGGACCCTATGAAATCCACTGCACCACCCATCGACCCACCTAATCCCAAGCGCCGCGCCGCGGCCCCTTGGAGTATCGAGCACTCGCTCGATACCTACGATGTACATGCCTGGGGCAAGGGCTATTTCAGCATCAATGCAGCCGGCCATGTGGTGGTGCGTCCGCGCGGCGATCACGCGCGTGAAATCGATCTGTTCGAGGTAATTCAGGGCCTGAAGCAACGCGATCTCACCACCCCCGTGGTGGTGCGCTTCTCTGACATTCTCGCCCATCGCCTGCAGCAGCTGCACGCGGCTTTCGCGCAGGCGATCGCGGAGAACGCCTATCGCAATACGTATGCCGCGGTGTACCCCATCAAGGTCAATCAGCAACGGCTGGTGGTGGAAGAAGTCTTTCGCTACGGCGCGCAGTTCGGTTTCGGCCTGGAAGCGGGCTCTAAACCCGAACTGCTCGCGGTGCTCGCGATGAGTGAAGACTGTGGTGAGCGCATTATCGTGTGCAACGGTTTCAAGGACGACAGTTACATCGAGGCGGTGATGCTGGCAACCAAGCTCGGTCGTCGCATTATTCCGGTGGTCGAGAACTACGCCGAACTTGGTCTCATCCTTAAATATGCCGAGAAATACGCGGTGCGCCCGCATATTGGCGTGCGCATCAAACTGGCCAGTGAAGGCTCGGGCCGCTGGCGCGATTCGGCCGGCGACAAATCGAAGTTCGGCTTGTTCGTCTCCGAAATCCTGGAGGCAGTGGCGACTTTGCGCGCGCGCGACATGCTCGACTGCCTGGAGCTCCTGCACTGCCATCCCGGGAGCCAGTTGCAGGACATCCGCCGCGTGAAGGCCGCAATCAACGAATTGGCCCATGTGTACGCCGAATTGAAATTGCTGGGTGCAGGGGTGCGCTATCTCGATATCGGCGGTGGCTTGGGGGTGGACTACGATGGCAGTGGCACCAACTTTGCGTCCTCGATGAACTACACCTTGCGCGAATATGCCAACGACGTGGTTTACCGGATCGCCAGCGTGTGCAATGCGCGGGGCATCGAACATCCGATGATTCTGAGCGAATCAGGGCGTGCCATCGCGGCGCATCACAGCGTGTTGGTGTTCAACACCCTGGGCTCGACGGTGTTCGATCAGTTCGCAGTGGATGACCTTCGGCACCTCGATGGCACCGCTCTGCCGCAGCCGATTCAGGATCTCCTCCAGGCGTACACCGAGCTCAGCGAACGGCGGCTGGTTGAGTGCTATCACGATGCACTCACCGGTCGTGAGCAGGCCTTACAGTTGTTTAATCTTGGCTTGTTGAGTTTGGCGCAGCGCGGCCTGGCCGAGCGCCTGTTCTGGGCTACCTGCGTGCGTCTGCGCGAGGTCGCAGCCGGCCTTGAGCAGCGGCCCGAAGAACTCGCGGGTCTCGATCCCTTACTCGCCGATATTTATTTCTGCAATTTTTCAATTTTTCAGTCATTGCCGGACAGCTGGGCGATCGACCAGTTGTTTCCGATCATGCCGATTCACCGGCTTGATGAGCCACCGACCCGGCGCGGCATCCTGGTGGATATCACCTGCGATTCGGATGGCAAGATTGATCATTTCGTGTCGCGCCGCGACAGCAAACGTGCGCTGGAGCTGCATCCGCTTACCGCGGGTGGCGAGTACTATCTCGCCGCATTTTTGGTCGGGGCCTATCAGGAAACACTCGGCGATTTGCACAATTTATTCGGGGATACCCACGTAGTGCACATTCGTCTGCATGAGGAAGGCGGTTGGTGGATCGAAGAAGTGGTCAAGGGCGATACGGCCAGCCAGGTGCTCGAAGCCATGGAGTACGATGTCGCCGCATTGGCACCTGCCTTGGCCCGCGATTGCGAACGCGCCATTCGCGATGGCCGCATGAGTGTCCAGGAAAGCCAGACCCTCAAGCGTTTCTATGAAGGCGAGCTGGCCGGCTATGCGTATCTTGAATAGCTGCGCTCCATAATGAACCCCTCTGCGACTTAAGCGACGAGATTACGTATGAAAATTTATTCCTGGAACGTCAACGGTATTCGCGCGGTGCTGAAAAAGGAGGTGTTCTATCCGTTTCTGGAAACCCATCAACCCGACATTCTCTGCTTGCAGGAAACCAAGGCCGAACGCGCACAGACGGAAATCGATTTGCCGAATTATCGCGAGTACTGGAATTCCGCCGTCAAAAAAGGTTATTCGGGTACTGCGATATTTTCCAAGGAAGAACCCCTCGCAGTCACCAATGGCTTTCCGGCGGAGTTCACCGCGCGGTTTAAATTTGCGGATGAACTGCAGCGCGACAGCGCCGAGGAAGGCCGCGTAATTACCGCCGAGTACCCTAAGTTTTTTGTGGTGACGGTGTACACCCCGAACGCCAAAGAGGATCTCAGTCGTCTCGCGCTGCGCTTCGCGCAATGGGATCCGGCATTTCTCGCCTACTGCAAGCAGCTCGAAGAAAAAAAACCGGTCATTTTTTGCGGTGACCTGAATGTCGCGCACACCGAACTCGACCTTGCCAATCCGAAATCCAATCGTGGCAAGAAAGGGTTTACGGATGAGGAGCGCCAGGGTTTTCAGAATTTTCTCGATGCCGGCTTTATCGACACCTTGCGCCTGTTTAAGCAGGGTAACGGCCATTACAGCTGGTGGAGCCATTTCGCGCAGGCGCGATCACGCAACATCGGATGGAGAATAGATTACGTGCTGGTGTCACCGCTGCTGCGCAGCGCCGTGAAAGCGGCCGACATTCATGCCGAGGTGATGGGCAGCGATCATTGCCCGGTTAGCATCACGCTCTAGGGGGCGGCTTTTACAAGTTGCGAATAGGGCGGAAAAGCGCAGCGCACCCGCCGTCTGCTCATCCCTCAAACCCCGTCATCCCGGAAAGTGCGAAGCGCTTATAGACGTCATCCCGGAATTTGCAAAGCAAATATCCGGGGCGGAATCCATCCGCTACATCAAGCGCCCATGGATCCCGGGTCTTCGCCCGGGATGACGGAATCTGCTGAAACGGAGCGCACCCGCGGATGAAGGCACCTCGATAAACCCCGTCGTCCCGGAATTCGCGCAGCGAATATCCGGGATGCAACCTAAACATTGTAAACCCCAGGATCCCGG
>JANOVQ010000318.1:0-1719 GCA_031417495.1 Pseudomonadota bacterium
CAAGCGACTCGAGCGCGGCGAGATCGGGCATATCAATGCGGCGATGGAACGTCTCCGCTTGCAGGAGCGGATCCTCACCAAAGCGCACGCTGCAGCGGAATTAAAGGCGCTGACTGCGACCCGCGCCGGGCTTGATGTCGATTTCGCCAAGCTCAGCGTACGCCTGAATGGCCTGCATGCGGAGGCGAAACGCGACGCGCTGCTGGTGAGAACGATAAACCACGAGGCGCGAGTTGTTCCTTTCGAAAACGTGGTGCGCGCATTTCGCCCCAATGCCATGTCGTGGGGCGAAAAAGTGTGGCACTACGGTGTGAAGATCGGCGAATTCACTACCGATGAGCCGCGCGAGGCGAATACCGAAGGCGGTGTCTTTCCGGCTATTTTCGGCACGGTGTTGATGGTGATCGTGATGTCGATCGTGGCCACCCCTTTCGGCGTCGTGGCCGCTGTGTATCTGCGTGAATATGCCAAAGCGGGTCCGGTCACCAGCGCGATCCGGATTGCCGTGAACAATCTGGCGGGCGTGCCGTCCGTGGTGTACGGCGTGTTCGGCTTTGGCTTTTTCGTGTACTTCCTAGGTGGCACGATCGACCGCGCCTTTTTTGCGGATAAATTGCCCGCGCCGACGTTTGGCACTCCGGGGCTGCTGTGGTCCTCGCTGACGCTCGCGATTCTCACGGTCCCGGTGGTGATCGTCGCGACTGAAGAAGGGCTTACCCGCATCCCTCGCGCGATTCGCGAAGGCAGCTTGGCACTGGGTGCGACTAAGGCGGAGACGCTCTGGCGCACCGTGTTGCCGATGGCGACGCCGGCCATGATGACCGGCCTGATCCTGGCCGTCGCGCGCGCCGCGGGCGAAGTCGCGCCCTTGATGATGGTGGGCGTGGTGAAACTCGCGCCCTCACTACCTCTCGACGGGGAATTTCCGTTTTTGCATCTTGACCGCAAGTTTATGCATCTCGGCTTTCACATTTATGACGTAGGTTTCCAGAGTCCGAACGTCGAGGCGGCGCGCCCGCTGGTCTATGCCACCGCGCTACTGTTGGTCATCATCATCATGTCGCTCAACCTCGCCGCGATTCAGATCCGTAATCGCTTGCGTGAGAAGTACAATGCAGCAGACCATTAAGGCGCCCGCAGCCGACGCTGCACGAGGAGAGGCAGTGACGACAGCAAGTTCAACGCACGGGGTGGATTTCCGCGCAGCCCGCGGCAACGTGCCGGAGGCGCCGAATATCGCGCAGGAATGTCTGCGCATGGAGAACCTCTCGCTGTATTACGGCGAGAAGCGCGCGCTGAACAATATCAATCTGGTTATTCCGGAAAAAAGAGTCACCGCCTTCATCGGTCCGAGTGGCTGTGGCAAGTCCACGCTTCTGCGCTGCTTTAACCGTCTCAACGAGTTAATTCTCGGCGTGCGCACCGAAGGTTCGATTAAGCTCAAAGGAGAGAACATTCTCGACCCCAGCGTGAATGTGGCGAACCTGCGCCGGCGAGTCGGTATGGTGTTTCAGAAGCCCAACCCGTTTCCGAAATCGATTTACGAAAACGTAGCCTATGGTTTGCGCATTCAGGGCGTCAAAAACCGACGGATCCTTGACCGCGCGGTAGAGGAAGCGTTGCGGGCGGCGGCGCTGTGGGAGGAAGTGCGTGATCGCGTGCATGACAACGCGCTTGGCCTGTCCGGCGGCCAGCAACAGCGGCTGGTGATCGCGCGCG
>JANOVQ010000319.1:0-3598 GCA_031417495.1 Pseudomonadota bacterium
GAAAGATTAATTTGATCAGCGTCCTAAGCGCCGAACAACGCGCTGTGGCCTGGGCCGCCGAGAAGTTACTCGAAGATAACCTCTACTGGATCGGGGTCTACTGGCGCTGGCTGGACGACCGCAACTTCGCCAAGTTCGCGGCCGCATTTTTCGCGCCGGTGCCTTTGCCAATGCGCGGTCTGGTCAAAATACTGGTCCGGCGCCGCGTCCGCACAAATCTCTATGCACAGGGGATCGGACGCCACAGCGAAACGGAGATGCTCGCGCTGGCGCGCTGCGGCATCGATGCCTTGGCGACGTTGTTGGGGGACAAGCCCTTTCTCATGAGCGAGCAACCCTGCAGCACAGATGCGATGCTCTTTGCCAGCATGGCATCCGCGCTCTGCCCCTTTTTCGAATCACCTCTGAAGGAACTTGTATTGGCGCAGCCCCCTCTGGTGGCCTATGAGTCGCGTATGCGCCAGCGCTTCTTCGCGGTTTGAGTTGCCAAGAAAATCGACCTCGAAAGATTAACCATCGAGACCGTGACCTCGTGCGACTCGCAGTACAGAATTCAGGATCCCGGCGCTAACGCGGCTAAAGCCTTGCGCGTCGCACTCACGCGATCTTCATTCACCGGGCTCACGGCGAGTACCGGGAGCGAAGCACCAGCAGCGCGAAACGCGGCGAGCTGGGCGCTGCATCGCGCAGGAGAACCAAACACGCAGACATCTTCCACCAATTCGTCCGGGATCTGGCGCGCCGCCTCACGGCGTTGCCCTGTCCGCCAGGTTTCCTGCACAGAGTCCATCGCGGTTCCGTAACCGGCGCGTCGCCATTGCCGACGATAGTTTGGCAGCTGCGCGAAAAAGGCCAGGTTGTAGCGCGCCGCCGAACGCGCGGCGTCTTCGTCATCACTCACGAAGGTGGGAATGCTTAGACAGCAGCCAAAGTTGGCCAGGTCGCGGCCTTGGTCGGCAGCCGCGGTGTGCGCCGCCCTGATCAAGGTCGGGAGATAACTGAGCGGCGACAGAAATGGCATCAGCCCATCACCGACCGCACCCGCCACTGTCGCGCTTTCGACCGTGTTACCCGCCACATAAAGCGGCACCGGATAGGGGGTAGGCGGCGGATTGAAGAAGCCCTCCGTCACTTTGCCAGCGAGCACTTTCTGCACGAACTGAACATAGTCGCGGAGCACTTGCCGCGCATCGCCCATCTCAATTCCGAGCGATGCGAGCAGTGCGCGATGGCTGATGCCCAAGCCCAGCAGCAAACGTCCGCCGGACAATTCCGCGATGGTGCGCGCAGTGGCCGCACACAGAAACGGATGCCGAAAATATATATTCGCGATATTGGTGCCGACCGCTATCCGCTGGGTCGCCGCCGCAATCGCCTGGCTCGCCGCCAATGCATCACCCCGCCCCTCGTTAACCAACACTGCCGCATAGCCAAGCGTTTCCGCCAGCTGGCCGAGTTCGACCAGTTCGCTGAGCGCAGCATCGGTGACGGTGGAGAGCACCACGCCAAGGGGTGGGTTTGCATGTTCGGTCATGACTTCCGCTCCGCTGTTTGGTTGAGTGAATGAGCCGCGCGGCCGGTGGCCGGAGATCCGCGCAGGGCGGCGGTCTGCCCCACTCATCGAGTTTAGCTGAATCCGCTTTGCGCCTCGCGTCTGTGCTCGCGCCACCGCTGAGCACGCAGCGCTCGCCTTGCCTAATTCCTCACCGGTACAATCAAGCGAGTTAATTAGCCACTACCCGGCTAATCCAGGAAACGCCATGCATACGCCACTCGCCGCGCCTCCAAATTTGCCGATGAATCCACCGTTGGCGAAGCTCTTTCGGCGCATGCTGGATGAAATTGAGCAACCCGAGAGTGCCGAATGGGATGCTCGTGAGAGTACGTTGGATCCGGCGATCTATTTTGATCCGGCGATTTACCGCCAAGAGATTGACCGGATCTTCCGTCGCCTGCCGCTGTGCCTTGGGCATGCCGATCAGTTGCGCGAGCCTGGCAGCATGCTGGCGCGCGACTTGCTCGGGCTGCCGTTGCTCTTAGTGCGTGACCATCAAGGCGCGCTTAACGTGTTCCTCAATGTGTGCCGTCATCGTGGCGCGCGACTGGTCGCCGGGCAAGACACAGTCTGTCAGCAACGCACGCTGTCTTGTCCATACCATGCCTGGACTTACGATCTGAACGGCGCACTCCGCACGGTACCAAATGCCGAGGCCTTCCCTGCGCTCGATAAGTCCACGCGCCACCTGCGGCGCCTGCCCGCCACGGAGCGTCATGGTCTGATTTGGGCCCTCCTCGATCCGCAGACACTGGACCAGCCCGACGAACTCGACATGGCAGGTTTTCTGGGGGGCATTGATGACGATCTCGCTGCACTCGATTTGCGGTCCCATCGGTTCTTTCGTCAGCATGCGCGCCGCCGCAAGACCAACTGGAAATTGGTCATGGATGCCTTCCACGAGGTCTATCACATCAAGCGTCTGCACTCGCGAACCATCGCGCCGTACTTTTTGGACATCAAATCCGCCGGTGAAGGTGTTGGTCGGCATACGCGCGTGCTCGTTGGCCGCGATCAGCTCCCGGACGCACGTGAACTTCCCCAGCACGCATGGGATTTGCGCAAACACGCCACGCTCACGCACGCGATCTTCCCTAATTCGCTGATCATCTATCATCCAGACTCCACCAGCCACATGGGGATGTTTCCAACCGCACCAGACGAGGTCCTGTTTGTGCACACGCTGTTCATTCCACAGGATCCCCGCAACGACCGGGAGCGCGCGCACTACGAACGCAATTTTGCAATGATCGATGAGGGCGTGTTTGGTGCGGAGGATCTCTTCATCTCCGAACAGATCCAGCAAGGCGTGCAATCCGGGGCCAATGAGGAGTTCGTCTTAGGACGCCTTGAGCACCACCTGCGACGCTTTCATGGGCATATCGATGCGCTGTTGGTGGCGCAATGAGAACTGCCGCGCCCTGTTACCGCCGTCGTCGCGCCGGGCCGCGGGGGGCATTGAATCCCTACTTTAAAGACCGCTAGTGCGCGCTGTCGGTCTTAAGCTCCCAATCAAACGCGTAGCTCGTTAAAGTCCGCGCACCGCCGCTCGGACCAACCTCGGCGTAATGGTGGAACTCGTATTTCACTTTACCGAAAACCAGCGTGATCTTTTCTTTGAACACGCTTTCATCAAGACTGCCGCTCGTGCTGATGGACTTGATCTGAACGTCCTCCAGAGCGAGCGCAATATATTTTTGCTGCGCATCCCGCTTGCCAACCACCGGCACGATATCGATTTCCGCAGTCTTGATCGCAGTGCCGTTCACAAACAGCGCCATCAGTGCCGCACTGTCCACCCCCACGGTCTTTATCAGGGAGATTTCATTCATGTGCACGGCGCGTTCCGCGAGCGCTGCCAACGGAGTGGCTGCGCGATCCAGCTCCCAGCTCCAACTCAGCACTTCCGCCCAGCCTTTATGACCATAATTTTGTGACCCACCGGTCACGCCATCCATCCGTAGAAATATTTCGACAGCCATGTGTTTTTCCTTCTTTAACTTAAGAGCCATCCTTGCAGCTCGCGAATGCGCGGAAGAGGAG
>JANOVQ010000320.1:0-3065 GCA_031417495.1 Pseudomonadota bacterium
CGCAGTCACGCAGACCCGGAATCCGGGGACCTTCGATAAACGGCACGGATCCCGGAGTTTTGCTGACGCAAATTCCGGGATAACGGAGGCGCCGAGTTCCGCCTATTTAGCGCTTTCACAGCGCATGTTAAGTGCCATGCAAACCTGCCCCCTTTTCAAGGAAGAGGCTAATTACCTTAGGCTTTAGGCGCGAACGCCGAACACCAACCCTTAGCCGCCACGGCTTGTCCGGCAAAGATGCCGCAGCCGCCCCATTCCGCACCCGGCGCACCCTGGTAGAGCGCACAGCCAGCACACGACATGCCGGCCTGATAGCGCGCATATTTGGTTTTATCGACTTGGGTCGCATCGCTCTTGTAGCCAAGCCCAGTCGCCTGCGCACCAGCTTCATCTACGTGCGGCAGATCGGCTGCAAACGCACTGCGATTGGCAACCAGTTGGGCGACCGATACGCTCGCCACGACGCCGAGGCTCTGCTTGAAAAATGCTCTTCTCTGCTTATCCATGAGGTCTCCGTTTAAGGTCTGAAATTTTATTAAATTTTCCACTGGTCACCACTAAGCCTGCAAGTAATCGTGAATGACTTCACCATCTTCCAACGTGAAATCTGCGCAATACAGATAACCACCCAGTACTTTCCTGATCGGGATATTACAGAAGCGATCTACCGGCGAGGGCAGGAACTCCAAGGTAGCGGCGCCCTTGTAGGTATCCTTGATCTGCAGATTCTTAAGGGTCGTGGAGGCCAGTTGCATGACCTCTGGTGGCGCGCCGTTTTTGACTGACGGCACCATCTTCAATTGGACGTACTCGGCGCTCCCGGTCAGTTCGCCCGGCGGGCATAAGGGTTGGTGTTCGGCGTTCGCGCCCAAGGCCTAAGATAATTAGCCTCTGCGTCGCAAAGGGGTCGGGTTTGAATGGCACTTAAGTCAAGCTGTGAAAGTGCTAAATAGGCCGAACTCGGCCCCTTCGTCATCCCGGAATTTGCGTCAGCAAAACTCCGGGATCCGTGCCGTTTATCGAAGGTCCCCGGATTCCGGGTCTGCGTGACTGCGTCAATCCGCCCGGGATGACGGTATGCCTTAAATAAGCACCATCCAAATCTGACCCCTTTTTTCGCGATGTCCCCGACCGCTGCACCCTACCTATGGACCGTGTTGTTGCTCTCGGCGAGCAATGTGTTCATGACCTTCGCGTGGTACGGCCACCTCAAACATCTCTCGCACAAGCCATGGGTGATCGCGGCGCTCGTCAGTTGGGGTATCGCCTTGTTCGAATACCTACTACAGGTGCCGGCAAATCGCCTTGGGCATCAGGTCATGAATGTCGGCCAGCTGAAGATTTTGCAGGAAGTGATCACGCTTAGCGTGTTCGCGCCCTTTGCCGTGTTCTATCTCAAGGAACGCCTGACGCTCGATTATCTATGGGCAGGCCTGTGCATGCTGGCGGCCGTGTTTTTCGTTTTTCGAGCGAAGTTGGGTGGGACTTAAAACGGGGAGGTTGAAATGACCACGCGACCAGAAGCCATTGCCACTATTCAAGTCGACGATGCGCACGTGCGAGTCACTGAGTGGCGCTTCGCGCCGGGCGCGGAAACGGGTTGGCATCGCCATGCGCATGATTATGTGGTGGTGCCGATCACCGATGGCTTATTAAGGCTGGAAACCCTGCAGGGAGATCTCGAAGCGCAGCTGCGCTTGGGGCAGTCTTATGCGCGTCAAGTAGGCGTGGAGCACAACGTGGTAAATGTCGGGCCGCACGAACTCGCTTTTATCGAAGTGGAATTGAAGCGTTAGTGCCGGCGACGCCCACCCATCCGTGGACCGCAAGCTGGGCTAAATACTGCCCGCGCTGTGGTGCGTCGGGACTGCACTCAACTGATGGTCGCCACCACGACTGTCGCGCTTGTGGTCTGGAAGTTTTTCACAATCTCGCGGCCGCCGTGTGTGCCGTTATTTATTGTGCGGACGAGCTCGCGCTGATTGTGCGTGGACGCGAGCCGGGGCGCGGCTTACTCGATCTGCCGGGGGGCTTTGTCGATCCAGGCGAGGATCTGGAATCTGCGGTGTTGCGTGAAGTCGCGGAAGAACTCGGCCTGGCCCTGGCGACCCCGCAATATCTCTTCTCGGTGCCGAACACCTATCATTACCGTGACGTGGCTTACTGGACGCTCGATGCGATGTTCGGCTTCACGCTTACCCATAAACCCGCCGTGGTCCCTAATGCTGAGGTAACCGCATTGCACTGGCGCAAGGTCGAGACGATAAATCCGGCCGAACTTGCCTTCGATTCGGTGCGCGCGGCGATCCTTCGCTTACGTGAATCGCCGGCGAAAATTCACTGACTCAAACGCCGCATGCGAGCGAATTTTCTTCTCGGGTTGATAATCGTAGTGGCCGCCCCGTCGCTGGTGTCTGCGCAAACGACGGTGGCGTCGCCGGGTTTTGGCACCTGCGCGGCCTATTACTTTCTCGCCGCGCGTGGGCATGGCGTCCGCGATTATGATCGCCTGTATTCGGCCGGTGAGTTCGCCCTGAATCAGGCGTCTCAACGCCACGGGAAACCGGCTGCGAATGGCAAGATGGAGGCGATGTCCGGTGTCATGATGAAAGAAATTCACCAGGATTGGCGCGAAATCGAGAAGCTCGATCGGCGCTATGGTGAGCCATGCGAGTCGCTCCTGCGCGACGCCCAGTACCACTTCAAATAATCAATTTTTCGCCGGCGTGGGCAGTGCAAGCCACAGCGCTGTCATGCAGCAAGTCATCGCGAGCCATTGCAGGAGGCCTAAGGGTTCGTCGTGGACCAGCGCTCCCGAGATCATCGCGACGACCGGAATCAGCACGGAAGAAAGCCCGGCAATATTCGCGGGCAGGATCTCGATCAACGCGAACCAGCACACATTCCCGATGCACATGGGCACCAAGGTGATATAGGTGATCACCGCGATCGATTGCCAGGTGGGGACGAACCACGCGCGATCGCCCAGCAGCAGCGACAAAGCCTGTTCGTCGCTGGTAGGTTGGGGTGAGCGCAGCGAACCACAACCTACCTTTAAGATCGCT
>JANOVQ010000321.1:0-12954 GCA_031417495.1 Pseudomonadota bacterium
GGATCCCGGATATTTGCTGGCGCAAATTCCGGGATGACGCCGGGATGACGGAGGGGCCGAATTCGGCCTGCTTAGCGATTTCACAGCTTAAGTCAGTGCCATTCAGATCAAACCACTAGCTCATCTGTGAAACAGTGCCCAACGACGTCGGCAAGCCGACCAATAAATCTGCCAGCTCATCCGCATGCTTTTCTTCGACAGTGAGTATTTGTTCAAGCATGAAGGTAGTCGTCGGATCCTCGTCACCGAGGTATTGGATCAGCTCACGATAACTATCGATGGCGATCCGCTCGGCAACCAGATCCTCTTTGATCATGTCCACCAGGGTGCTGCCCGCGACGTATTCTGCGTGGCTACGGGCGGTAAGCCCATCTGGCGAAAAATCCGGTTCTCCGCCCAACTGCACGATGCGCTCGGCAAGCTGATCGGCATGGCCCTGCTCTTCCTTTGAATGAACCAAAAACTCATCTGCGGTGCTTTTCGCGTGGAGACCGCGCGCCATGAAATGATGACGTCGATAGCGTAATACGCAGACGATTTCGGTCGCCAATGCATCATTGAGCAACTTAAGGACCTTGGGCCGATCGGCCGAGTAACCGGCGGTGACAGCGCCTTCTTCGATATGTTTTCGCGCCTGCAGGCGAAGCGTGGGAACATCGGTCAAGAGGGGTTTAGAGCTCATCGGCTTCTCCGTCTGATTAGTCACGACACCGCCGAAGTGCACGGCGTTTTTTATAAAAGGTGTGGGCGCGAAAGTCTGCTGCCAGTCGTTTCGGTCACGCTCGTGGATCCGCAAACTGTGCGCAGACTATTGCGTTCAGCGCGGGTTCGGTCTGTGCGTTCGCGCGCTTAACAGCCGGCGCGCATTGGGAAATTGACTGCTCGTTCGGTACTGCCTGAGTTGCACTCCGAGCGCTAGGGGGACTCTGTTAGGCCGCGTGCCGGCTGAGGTTCACTCATAGATCGATATTTCAGGACGAACTGTCGATCCCGTTGTTCGGCCTCGTCGGCAGTCATGGTCGGGCATTCGAACATTAATCTTCGCACGGTCTCGGAGATTAGAGATGGGCACGTCAGCTCAGCGCTGACGAGATTTCGGGGCCCCCCCTTAATCGTCTCAAGGGCTGCGTTGGAGCCTAGTCGCGGCAATAATGACATTATCCAGATCTCCTGTTGGTGCCCACGATCCCGTAAATTTTCGGTGTTCGGTTGGGGCAGGTCTGGACGGCAAGATAGTCACTCAACACCAGGTCGTCCGTACGCTGTCACACCCATCGAGGATTCCGCGCGGGCAGTCTTACCGTGAGTAGCCGCGGTAGCGCTTACAAAGGGTTTTGTAGACCTTACCTTGCGGTAGCGGTTTGAACTGTGCTCTTAGAGCGACAAACTGGCTTTGTCGCTTCTCCTACGTTTTGCGAGCTCGTAAATTCCCTTCGCCACGTCCCTGAACAATTCCCTATTTCCGTCGACTGAAGGGCTTTTTCCGGGAACGACTAATTAACCTTCGCATCGGCGGCAGCGTCAGGCACTCGGCCGCAAGGCACCTTGATGGCACGTCCATTGCTCCAAAGTTGAGCAGAGGCAGTCAATCTTTAGGTGGCTGCCGATCTGTCAACATTTCGGAGGTGACACATGTTTAATTGGGCATTGACGTTTCTGGTCGTCGCTATCGTCGCCGGCCTACTGGGCTTTTCCGGCATTGCGGGCACTGCGACCCAAATCGCGTGGGTTCTGTTCGTTGTCGGGTTGATTCTGGCCTTGGTATTTTTGGTCATGGGGCGGCGAACATCGCTTTGACGCAATCCCGACCGGGGCGTTCTACCTAAGCATAATGCGGGGCCGGCGGGCATCGCGTTCCCCGGCCCCCGCATTTCCAAGCTCGCCTGCGCCAGCGCTTAATCGGCGTGCTGACTGTTCATCTTGGCGCTGAGCTGACACGCGTCCTGCGCATCGCCTTGCAGATTTTTGCATTTTTCCATGGCGAGTTTATATTCCGCTTCATCAACTGCCTCGTACCTTTCATCGCTCGCCTCGGCTACCGCTTCGTTGGTATCGGAGGTGGTGACCGCACGGGTGTGCTCCAGCTGCGCTTCCTTTATACAGACGTCCTTATCGTTGCCGGTCAATTGATCGCATTTTGCCTTGGCAAGAGCGAGTTCAGCATCCGCGACCTTTATGCGAGCCGCCGCCCTAGCCTTGGCGGTGCCCTCGTGAGTTGCTTTTGCAGCCCCTTCTGTAAGGTCGCGGTTCTTTTGCGCTTCGGCTTCGCAAATATCCTGGGGGTTACCGTCGAGCGCAGCGCATTTCGCCATGGAGACCTTATAGTCAGCAGCGGCGTGCGCGATTTGTGCATCAAAGGTCGCTTCGGCAACCTTGTCCGCAGCCATCACCAACACGCCATACTGCAGCGCCAGTGCGGCCGCCACCCAGTTCAGCAGATTTTTTTTCATGCGTTTTATCCTGTGAGATTATCGATTGAAAATTGTGGTGAGTGCGCCGCAGGCGCACTCACCCCAATTTTTGCAAGTCGCGTACCAAACTCACCAAGGCAAAAAAAGATGATGGCGCCGCATGTCAGTGTTCATCCTACCTGGCGACAGCGCAGTCCGACTAACCTAAGAGAGAACACCATGTAAACTTGGTGGTGATGCACGATCGCGATAGTCACCAACGGCACGCGGCCTAGGTCCTGGGCGCGAACTTGCACACCCTCTACAATTGGTCATAGAAATTGCGCCGCTTCGTGGCTTATGGCCCTCCGCAGGAAATGCGTTGGCAAGCGACGACGTGGGATGCTCCACCACAGGTCGATCCGGATGTACTTGAACCCGGGGATTGCGTTGGCACCACTATGATTAAAGTCCTGGTTGTCGATGACCATGCAGTAGTGCGCGCCGGCATTCGGCAATTTTTTAGTGAGGTGGCGGATATTGAGGTCGCGGATGAAGCGGCGAGCGCTGCCGCCGCCATCGCGCACTTGCGACAACAACGCTATGACATCGCGCTGCTGGACGTTTCGATGCCCGATCGAACCGGCGTGGACCTGCTGCAACAGATCAGACGTGAGTGGCCCGATCTACCGGTTCTCGTGCTCAGCATGCACCCTGAAAACCGTTACGCGGTACAGCTCTTACGCCACGGCGCGCGCGGCTACTTGCAGAAGGAATCGATGCCGGCCGAACTCATTAACGCGATTCGGACCGTCTGCAAAGGTAAGCGCTTTATCAGTGATTCTACCGCGCAACTGCTCGCCTCCGAACTTGATAGCGGCGCCGATCGCCCGGCCCATGCCGGTCTCTCGGATCGCGAGCGAGAGATTTTCTTGGAACTTGCGCGGGGGGTTCCGGTAGGCGAAATCGCCCACAAACTGCTGCTGAGTGTAAAGACGGTGAGCACTTATCGCACGCGGCTGCTGGAGAAGATGGCGCTGAGCTGCAACGCCGATTTAACCTATTATGCGATCAAAAATAATCTCATCGATTGAGGATCAAACATGGCCCTATTCCTGCATGAGCCATCGATATCCGGGCCGACGTTTGCTCGCTGATCCCCGCCGCCAGTTACAGTCCAAAAGGCTCCCATGGCAGTGACCGTTTTTGTGGTGGAGGATTCACCAGCGGTGCGCGAAATCATGCTGGAGCAGCTGGCCGAGCTGCCTAATGTGATCTGCTCTGGACATGCGGACTGCGAACTCACTGCAATTGAAAGTTTGCGCAAAACCGCCTGCGATATTCTAATTTTGGACATCAAGCTAAAAACCGGTACAGGGCTCGGCGTCCTCCGTGCAATGGAGGCCGCGGGTTGGCCAGCGTTACCACCGACGCGCATTATTTTTAGCAACTTCACTGATCGCGCATTTCGGACACTTGCGCAGAGTCTCGGCGCCACCCATTTTTTTGACAAGATGCAAGAATTCCCTGCTCTCCTAACCCTGGTTTCGGATCTGGCCTCAACTGAGCGTTAAGCGCGCCGCGTGTTGTGGCATAGCGCTTGCAAACTTTGTTCTTCGTAGAACCAGCGGCTCAATCCTGCGCATGGGTTATTGGGGTGATGCGATGTTGAATTACGCGGCGATATTTTTTGTTATCGCTTCGGTCGCGGCAGTTTTTGGCTATACCGGTATCGCCGCGGGTGCGGCGGGCATAGCCCAGAGCGTGTTTTTCGTTTTCGCGATCCTCTTTGCACTTTCATTGATCGTGGGGTTGATACGCCACTAGCGCAGCCTTGTAGGAGTTACCACACAAGACTGCAAAAATTACATTGTGCGACGCGGAGTCGCCGCCAAAATAGGAGAGTTCATAATGGAAGCAATTAAAAATCCAGCGGAATCGGAAGCTGCTGGAGATTTTGGAAAATCTGCAGCGCAGACAGCCGACCGCCTGGCCGCCGCAGCCCACGTGCGGGTTGATCGCGCAGTCGAGCTCACAAAACCAGCGGTGGAGCGCGTCGCCACAGCTGCTCATGAAACGGTCACAAAAGTGGCGGATGTCGCGACTCACGCGGCGGAAAATCTTGCTGCCAAGGCAGATTACTTCGCCGATGCGCAGACTCAGCTGGTAGAGGATTGCCGCGTGTATCTGCGCGATCATCCGGTGAAAACTTTAGGACTCGCGGCACTTGCGGGCTTCCTCGTCAGTCGTCTGCTTCGAATATAAGTCGCTTAAGGAATCAGCATGGCTGCAGATCCCTCGTCTGCGGGGTTGGCGTCTTTGCCGGATACGGGTTCTGAGCAGTCGAGTCCTATTGCAATATTTCGATCGCTCGTGGGGTCTTGGCGAGGGATCGCCGAGGCCCGCCTGTCGCTCGCAATGTTGGAATTGGTGGAGGCAGGAATTAGCGTTAGCCGCCTCCTGGTCGTCGCGCTCGTGGTGGCGATGACTGTGGGCATAACCTGGCTCCTGTGCATCGCGTTGGGGGTGATGTGGGCGATCCAAAATGGCTACAGTGGGGTGGTCGCTTTAGCGGGTGTGATTGGCCTTCACGTGTGCACGGTGGTGCTAGGTCTGGCTCTCATCAGCTACCAACAACGCGTCCTTGGCGCGCGCATCGTGCGCCATCTTGCTGGGGACAAATAATGGCGAGTCCCTTACAACGACACATTGAGCTGGCGGGCGATCGGTTAGCCAGGCAATTGGCGCGCAAAGCGGCGCTGGAACAAGCGCTCAAGGACTCGCTTTTAACGGCGGCAACCTCCCCCGCCGCACTCCTGACAGCGTTCAGCACCGGCGCATTGCTGGCGCGCTGCGATGTTCCTGAGAGCCCCGCAGCGGCGGGTGGCGGGGCTGGCAAAAGCCGCTTTGCGCACTTGCTCCAACAGGCTGGTTTGGCCACCAATTGGTTGACCTTGATACCGCTGATCGTGAGCGCTTGGCACAACGTCCGCCGGGGACCACCAACCGCGAGTGAGCAGTCCTCCGACCCTTTGGCATAGGGTTTGCTGTTTCTCCGGCGGGAAGTGTTAATTCGCGACCCTGCATGCGACCTAACGCGAAACCGTCGCAATCATCGACAACGAGTAAAACTCTCTAGGAGTTATCAAGCATGAAAATTCAAGTCCTGCGCACCATTCTGGCCGCAAGCCTTCTCGCGCTGATGGGGTGTAATACGGTGGAAGGCGTCGGCCAGGATATTGAAGCCGGTGGCGCCAAAGTGGAGCAGAAAGCGAAAGAAGTGAAGCGAGAGATGTAGCGGCAGAGTTCAGCCACACTGCCACCTGACGACTCGGTCGTTACGTCAGCGCGATGGATGACCACCTTCCCGTCGGTGATGAAGCGTTCGCCACGGTCACGCCGCCACTCAATGCAGCGCGCGCGGTGGCGCCGGAAATCGCCACCTTAGCGGTGGTCCATAGCGGTACCGCACTAAGAATGTTGACTGCGCTCGCAGGACTCTGGGCCTTGCAGTGGGCGCAAGCATTCCTGGTGCCCGTCCTAATCGCAGTGTTCGTGACCTATACCTTGAAACCCCTGGTGTCCTGGCTTGAGCGAAGGCACCTGCCACGTAGCGTCGGTGCGGCGCTCGTGGTTTGTGCGCTAATCGGCGCGCTCGGTATCACTACCCTGTCACTGCGCGCCCAGACTGCGCGAATCTTGGGCGAATTGCCGCGCGCGGTACACGCGTTGTCGCGAGGGGTGTCATCCTTCCGCGACGTGAATGGCGGGGCTGTCGACAAAGTACAAACCGCGGCACGCGAATTAGCGCGCGCCACTGGCAGTGAGTCCGCGCGTGGACCAGCCAACAGACCTGAGGCCGTAAGAGTCGTAGTCGATGACGATTTTTTGCAACTTGGCAACTTATTCTGGACCGGTTCGCTAGGCGCCATTAGTGCGCTTGCCCAGTTCGGCGTGGTGATTTTTCTCATTTTCTTTTTATTGCAAGGCGGCGATACCTTTCGCCGCCGCCTCGTCAAGGTGGCGGGCAATACGCTCGGTGAAAAGAAAATCACGGTGAAGATTTTGGACGACATCAACCTGTCAATCCAACGCTACATGTTCATGTTACTGGTGACCAACGCCCTAATGGCGGCCTCCACCTGGCTCGCTTTCCGACTAATCGGACTCGACAACGCGGGAGCTTGGGGCGTCGCCGCAGGGGTGCTGCACATCGTGCCTTATTTCGGCCCAATCCTCATCGCACTCGCGAGTGGCGCAGCCGCGTTCCTGCAGTTCGGAACACTGTCAGGCGCGTTGCTGGTCGCTGGCGTTTCGATAGGCATCGCCACCTTGATTGGCGTATTCGTGACCACCTGGATGACTGGCCGCCTTGCCAAAATGAATCCTACTGCGGTATTCATCGCCCTCCTTTTATTCGGGTGGATCTGGGGGCCGTGGGGCTTGCTGCTCGCAATTCCGTTAATGGTCGTCTTCAAAGTGACTGCCGAACACATCGAAGCCTTACGCCCCGCAGCCGAATTGCTTGCCGCGTGAGACGACCCCGGCACACCTGAGGTCCCAGAAGATCTGGTTTGCGCTGGTTAGTCTGGTCAAGGTTTCGGGATCCGGATCGTCTTGCTGATCATCAAGCAACCAGAGAGCACAAAAGGCAGCACCGAGAGATGGTAGCCCAGTCCGCCAATCGTCAGGGGGACGAGCGCATCGTGATGAAAGGCCCACAAAAGAATCCCGAGCGGCACGACGCTGGTGGGGATAGGGGTACCTTCGAAATAACGCACCTTGCCAGCGTGCGAAAGCAGCTCTGCACTTACGTTGTACCGCGCAAGACGACTCAAGCCACACAGGGTGAAGAAGATAAGACTGAGGCTGTCGAGCAAGCTGCTGAGCCCGATCGCATAGGCGATGGCGGCTGGCGCAACGCCAAAGGAGATGATGTCCGCCAGCGAATCGAGCTCGCGTCCGAGCACGGAACTCTGTTGACGCCAACGCGCAATATTGCCATCCAGCACATCTAACACGAGCGCTAATATTACCAAGGCACCTGCCGTATAAATCGTGTGCCTGACGCCACTGCTGGCGAACGTTAAGCAGAGAAAGATTGCGATAACGCCGCAGCCCCCATTGGCGAGCGTGACGAAATCGGCGAGGTGAAACTCTCGAATCATCGAAAAATGGGTGACTCGTGCGGGACCTGGTCGGGAATTCATCGGATGGCTCCTTAGTCTGCATAGACTTTTAAGCAGGATCCGCGCCGCACCTGCACTCGCCTTGCCCGCGTTGATCCGATCACCGGAGGCCTTGGCACAAGCCTTGCTCCGTCAGCAATGCCAAGGCCGAGATCCAAGTAGTCGACCCTGAAAAAAGCGTTGAGTGGCGAAGTGAATTTTCAGGGGTTGACGATTGTAGGTTGGGGTGAACGAAGTGAACCCCAACATCGGGTTGACAAGGTTGCGTGATCGACCTGCCAACACGGTGGGTTGTTGGGGTTCGCTGCGCTCATCCCAACCTACTTTTAAGATCACGATCCGAACCGCTACCGCAGCTGCTTCGGGATGCAATAAAAGCGACTTTTTCAGGGATGACTAAGTAGGGATCGATGAGTCGAATTTTGCAAAACCCATGAGACAGAATAGCAATGACGTGCCCTTTTCGAGACTGCTGGCGCTGTTAATCGCGTACTCAATCACCAGTGCTTATGCCACAGAATCTGCGCCGAGTCCGCGCTTGAACGAGGTGCCAAATTCACGCGCCGGCAACGCGTGGCTGGGTGGTCTGCCGCTTTCTATCGAGTCCGCTTACGACGGCGGTTCAACCCGCGGCGCAGTCTCAGGCACTCTCGATTTTTCCTATGCCACGGTGCGCCAGGCTTTGCGGGAACCGGCCGGCTGGTGTGCGCTACTCGCGTTACATTTGAATGTTAAAGCGTGCATTTACTCGCAGACGCTTAAGCAGAGCGCGCTCAGCGTGTATGTGGGCGAAAAGGGCTTCCAGCCGGCAGCGCAAGCCACCGTTCTGCACTATGCGTTCGAGGTGGAGCACGACGACGAAAATCTATTGGCGATCCGGCTGCATGCCCCACAGGGACCGCTCGGCACTGGCAATTACGAGATGAAATTGCGGGTTACCCCCCACGACGCGGACCACACGCTGGTCGATTTTCATTATCGCTATGAGATGGGAACGCGCGGCCGGCTGGCACTGCAAGGCTATCTGAGCACCGTCGGGCGCGCGAAGGTCGGCTTCACGCTACTGGCTGCCAAACCCGGGGTCGCCGCGGGCTACGTGTCCGGCATCCGGGGTGTCACCGAGCGTAACGTCGTGCGCTATTTCCTCGCCATCATGGCGTATCTCGAATGCCTTAGCCCGGGATCGCCGGTTTGCGCGGATTTACCGGCAGCGGCTGCCCGCTGGTTCGATCTGACCGCACGCTTTCCGTTACAGTTATTTGAATTATCGCGGGAGGCTTACCTGCACAACAAACGGCGTGAGTTGGCGCAGCAGTCGCAGCTGCAGGGCATTACTACGCCGCCCTGAATAGAAAAACCCGCAACGCAAGAGGAGGGGAAGGAAGAGGGGCGTGCGTCGCGGGCTGCATCACAGACGATGCCGAGGCTAGAAAGCTTAGCTGCTTATCGTTCGTCAGGCGGCGAATATTCAGTAAGACCGATGACCTTCACCGACGGATGAAACTCACCCTCGCCGTGAGACATCACCGCGCGTGCCGGCTCGTAGGTGAATTCGTAAACTTCATTGGGCATGAGTGGTTCCGCCAGAACCATCGTAGTCGCCCAGGCCGGACTTTGCGCACCAGGTTTTAATTCATTGCGCCATAACCAGTCGTACGCGACAAGAAGCCGCACATCCTCCAGGCGATGACTGGTCTTATTGACCACCTGTCCGCGCACCGCCTGCCCCTCAAAATGGATGTTCTGCAGCGCCACCTTCGCTGCCAGTTGCTCGCTCGAAACGACGTCCTCAGCTTGGCTTGCCACGCCGCTGAAAATGAGCGCGGCACACCCGAAATACGCTGCGACAGTTCGATATTCCATGGTCATCTCCTAAACAAGTGATATGTCGTTCGCTCGCAATCTTCAGGCCAACTGCACAAGCTTTGGATATCTACACATTGGGATGACGAAAAATCTATTGCGTTGTAAGTTCTACCAGGCACGCGGTAAAAAACACTTCGCGCCGCCACCGCGGGGGCTGCAAACGGAATTCAAACTATCCCTGCCCGCGCCGTTTCGCGCTCGGCAGGATGGCGCTCACGGCGTCCTCGTAGCGCCGCCCTATTTGGGTCCAATCGACGATGTCCCAAAAATTATTTAAGTACTTTGCGCGATTATTGCGATAGTCCAGGTAGTACGCATGTTCCCAAATGTCGCAAGCGATTAAGGGCCGCTGCTTGCCGCGCAGTGGCGTGTCGGCGTCGCTGGTGCTGAGCGTGTCCAGCTCGCCCTCGGCGGTAAGCACTAACCACATCCAACCGGAACCGAACTGCGCCGCCGCCAGGGTATTGAAGCGCTCCTTGAAGCGATTGAACGAAGCAAACTTGGCGTCGATCGCGCTGGCCAGCGCACCGCCTGGTGCGGCATTAGACGGTGCACTCAGGGTGTGCCAGTAAAACTCGTGATTCCAGGCCTGCGCGGCGTTATTGAACACCTCGCCACTGCTGTGCTGAACCAGATCTTCCAGCGATGCCGAGTCCAGTCCTTTTTCTTTAACCAGCTCATTGAGCTTTTCGACATAACCGCGGTGGTGCTTGTCGTGATGAAATTCCAAGGTCTCCGCCGACAGCGTGGGTGCTAATGCAGCGTAGGGGTATGGCAGTGGGGCTAATTTGAACATTGCGGGACTTTCGTTAAATGGGTTCACAGCGCAATCCGCGCAAGCTTCGTGCCGCCTGCAATGTGAAAACGCAAATATTGTTGAATCGGCGAACCACCTCGCCCGACCAGCGACCACGCTAGCGAGGATCGAGCTGCAGATCGGCGGTCACCGGCGCGTGATCCGATAAGTTTCGCCAGAGCGGACCGCGCAAGATTCGCGCATCCAGCAAGTGCGCGCCGCGATAATAGATTCGATCGAGTTCGAGACACGGCAGCACTGACGGGTAAGTCGCGCGGCGCTGCGCGCAAATATGATCCGCCGCGTCTTTCACACTCAGGCGAGTCTTGATGGAAGGCCCCACGCGACGGCGCCAGTCATTGAAGTCTCCGCCAATCAGCACCGTGTCTTGGGCGCTGCTTCTCGCCTGGACGATCTCGCAGAGGGCGTGTGTCTGGCGCTGCCGCCACCGCTCGAACAGCCCAAAGTGGACACAGTAGCAGTGGATGACTTGCACGGACGGAAGTTCGATGGTGCAGGCTAGGATGCCGCGACTTTCACTCGCGTGCTGTGAGATGTCGTGATTCTCCCAGCGCGCGATCGGGTATCGACTCAGAATCGCGTTGCCATGATGACCGCCGGGGTAGATGGCATTTCGCCCGTACGCAAAGTGGCACCATTCGGCGTCGGCAAGCGCTTCAAGCTGTCCGGCTAGCGGCCACGCCGAACCGAATTTGCGCGCGAGTCTGTCGTGTTGGCCAACGACCTCCTGTAGGAAGAGCACGTCTGCGCGATGACTTCGGATGGCCATCCGGATCCGTTCCAAGGTGATCCGCAGGTTCGTCGGACCCAATCCCTTGTGGATGTTGAAAGAGATAACTCTTAGGCGTATTCCCACACCCGGCACAGGTAGTTCCGCAATGTGGTCTGTCGATACCCCCGGCACCGGCGCCTGCAGCCGTTAGCCCGCCGGATTAACCCTGAGCTGGTTATCCACCGCGACCACACCGTCAATGGCTTTGGCCACTATCCCCGCCTTCTTTACCGCCGCCGCCGATGCCACGTCACCGCGCAAGGTCACCACCCCATTGGTGGTATCCACCGCAATTTTTAGCGCGGATAAATCCGGATCGGCAATCAGGGCGGACTTTGTTTTAACCGTCAGGCTACTATCGCTCAGCTTATCGCCTAATCTCTCGCCCGTTTGGGCGGCGTTTACGCGCGCCGTATTCGCCGATTCCTCAACTTTCTGTGCGGCTTTATCCAATCCCGTCTCTAGTTTTTCGCCCATGGCGTCCAACCCGCGATCCGCATCGTCACGAACCTCACCCACTTCGCGCGCGAGTTTTTCGCCTGCGCGATCCACTTTTTCGCCGAGGGTGGCTTGGTCGGTCGTAGGTTCGGCGCGGTCACAACCCACGGCTAATGCCGCCGTGCACAGAATGACCGGCCAGAGGAGTTTTGGATGTCTCATGCAGATGTCCTTCGTCATTTGGCCAGCGAAATTTTCTGGACCTTTAATCGATAAGTCGCAAAGAGCATGCCACAAAGATTGTTGCTCGATGGACTGAAGGGTTGTCGTCAGGGCGCCCGTGGCGAGAGCAAATTTTGCATGACTCTTAGCACAACTTACAATCAGCCGCTGAGGCGTCTCATGGCTTCTTGATTGGGGAGAATGGCATACCCCTTGCGATGGATTGTCGCGAACGAAACCCAGGAGGAAAATCTATGCGAAACTCAATCACGCAACTCGTGGTCATCACGCTCGGGTACGCGCTGCTTAAACGGATGGCGCGCCGCTACTGCGAAAACGCCACTGCTAAACGCAAAGCGACCAATCTGCAAGTGCAGACATGGGAAGATGAGGGAGGAACACCCGCACCTGGCGCGGCTGCGTGAAGCGGAAGACGCGCGCTTGCTAACTAGCGTGGCACCCCTGCGGCAATTCTTGCGCGAAGACAGCGCTTGAGTATCGCGCCTTAGTGCCAGTGCCGACGTGATGCCGTCGCTACCGCAGTATATCGCTGGCAATCAACTGACCTTGCTCACTAACGGGGTTGAGTACTTTCCCGCGTTGCTGGCGGCACTCGAGCTTGCTCAGCGCGTCGTGTTCGTCGAAACCTATCTCTTTGCAGAGGACGCTACCGGGCGCACGGTGGCGGCCGCGTTGGCGCGTGCGGCAACCCGCGGCGTGCAAGTGCATTTGTTGCTCGATGGCTTCGGTGCACGCGATTTCGCGCCTCGCCTGCGCGATACCCTGGTGGGCGGCGGGGTGCAGATTCTTATATTCCGTCCGCGGATAAGCCCCTTGACCTTGCGCCGCAGTCGGCTGCGACGCATGCATCGCAAGATCGTCTGCATCGATGCGACGATCGCCTTCGTGGGCGGGATCAACGTGATCGACGATGACGACACGCCTGGTCAAATCCCCCCGCGCTACGACTACGCCGTGCAGATCGAAGGGCCGCTTGCCACGCACATCAGCAGCGCGACGACGCGCCTGTGGGCGAGTGTCGCGTGGGCGAATAGCGGGCGACGCCTGCCGCAGATCGGCGCCTGGCGACCGTGGCGACCGTTGCGCGAGGTGGCGCCGCGCACGGCCGAAAGTGGATCTTGAAGGGTCACGGCCTTGATGCGCTTGGTGCGCACCTCTTCGAGAAAATCGGAGTAGCCGATCTGACTGCCCTGCGCGGCGCTGCGGTCGAACTGCTTGAAGACGGTGAAAAGCACGAGG
>JANOVQ010000322.1:0-11566 GCA_031417495.1 Pseudomonadota bacterium
TACCTGCTGCGGTTCGCTCGTCGACCTGCATGCCACACACCGGATCAGTTGCCATCATTCGACCTCGATTTCTTTAGGGTTTCACTTGCTGTGTGCCGGACATGCGACTATTTCTGCCAATCATGACGTGGTCGAAATCCACTTGCTATGGCGGGTTCCAGGTCCGCAAGAAAATTCTGCATCGTCGTTCATGACCGCTGGTAGACACCGCCGAGAAACCCCATAGGGAGGTGAATGTTTAAATTGAGTGCGGTCTTGAAACGTTGTATCAACATCACGGCGCCAGTCTGTGCGGTTGCGCGCGTATCAACCGCCGCCATGCGCGAACCGTCGCGCGAGTTCTTTCACTGGATGGTATTTACGCTCCGTTATTTAGTTATCCCGCCGTTGCCCGGTGCCTGTCGTGCACGCACAATGCGTTGGCGAACCATTCGCGAGTGAGTTGATATGGCATCCCGGCCGCACGTGGCGATCATCGGCGGCGGCATTGGCGGCTTGTTCGCCGCCAATGCGCTGATGGGACGGGGGCTGCGCGTTGCAGTTTATGAACAGGCATCCGCCCTGGGCGAGATCGGCGCTGGTGTTTTTGTGACGCCGAATGCGGTGCGCCACCTGGCGCGTGTGGGTCTCGGGCCCGCCGTCGAGAAATGGGGCGCGCGAGTCGGTCGCGACTCCTACTACTTTCGCCACGACGGTACGCCGATCGCCCCCGTGCAGGTATCAGACGCCGCCGGCTGGAACGCGACTTTCGGCATGCACCGCGCCGACTTCGTTGATTTCCTCGCCGCCAACCTGCCCGGCGGAATCGTCCATACCGGCCACCGTGCTGTTGGCTTCGAGCAGAACGACCACGTGGCCCGTGTCAAATTCGCCAACGGCGCCACCGCCGAGGCCCCAGTCGTGGTTGCCGCCGACGGCATCCACTCCGCGCTGCGCGCCTACGTCTTTCCGCCCTCGCAGCCCATCTTTCACGGCACCATTTCTTATCGAGGTCTGGTCGCGCGCGAGCGCCTGCCGAACTGGCCGATGGATCGCTGGCAAATGTGGGCTGGTCCGTCCAAGCATTTCCTGGTCTTCCCGGTTCGTCACGGCACGCTGGTCAACTACGTCGGTTTCGTGCCGACCGATGAAGAAATGAAGGAATCGTGGTCTGCGTCCGGGGATCCCGCGGTGCTGCGCCGCGAGTTCGAAGGCTGGGACCCGCGCATCGGGAAGGTCCTGCAGAAAGTCGACCAGACATTTCGCTGGGCGCTCTACGACCGTGAGCCGTTACCGACCTGGACCAACGGCCGGTTGACCTTGCTCGGCGACGCGGCACATCCGATGCTGCCGCATCTCGGTCAGGGCGCCAACCAGTCGATCGAGGACGGCATGGCCCTGGCGACAATCCTGGCGCAGGTGGACACATCGGCAGTCCCGGCGGCGCTGCTTGCCTACGAGGGATTGCGTCGCGCGCGGGTCGCCGAGATTCAGCTTGGCGCCCGGCAGAATGGTCTGCGTCTCGATTCCGCCGTCGCCGATCTCAGTGTCCGCGACGCAGAGATCGCCGCGCACGCCGAATTCCGCAAGCACCTCTATGCCTACGACGTGGTGCCAGATGCGCGCACCGCCGCGGCCCTACTGCAGTAGATCCCTTGCGGCATCAGCGACATGAATTCTCGGAAGACGAATTAACACGCCCAACCCGCTGCGCGCCCACAAGACAGGACCCACTTTTTCCCGCCAGTGGCCAGGCTCGAGACCTTGCGGCCGTTCGGCGTGGACCAGGTGTCACGATCGATCACGGCGGTCGAGTTTTCTTCAACCATGCCGCGATCGCGGCGGCAATTTCATCCGGCGAATCCTCCTGCAGGAAATGCAGCCCCGGGACCGTCACGACCTCCTGGTTCTTCCAGGTACGCGCGAACGCGCCGGCGCTGCCATTCATGATCATGCCCGGATCGCCCGCGATCATGAGCTTCGGGAACGACGCGTCCTGCATGTAGGCGCCATACGCATCCACGTTTTCACACACCTCCATGGGCTCGTCGGCGAGCGGGATCTGGCGCGGCCAGGTCAGTGTCGGTCGACGGTCTTCACCGGCATTCAGAAACGGCGCGCGATAGGCTTCCATTTCTTCGTCCGTCAGCTTGCGGATTATGGCGCTCGGCAGCACCGCTTCGATGAACACATTGTTCTGCAACACGGCCCCTTCACCGGCCGGCGAGCGGAAGACGTGAAAAATTTCGGTCGCCGCCTCGGGCCATTCCTCCCAGGTCAACCGCTGCACGATGCCTTCCATATGACACACACCGTCCACAGCGCCGGGATGCCTGCGGCACCAGTCGAAGCCGAGCGCAGTCCCCCAGTCGTGAATCACGAAGGTCACGTGCTCGCGCACGTCGAGCGCCGCGAGCGCGCCGCTCCAGAAATGGCGATGTTCGGCGAGCGTGTATCGCGTCGGGCCGGAATCCGGCAGCTTGTCGGAATCGCCCATGCCGATGAGATCAATGGCGATGCAGCGGCCGAAGGTGCTGAGTTTCGGCAGGATGTTCCGCCACAGATAAGAGGACGTCGGGTTGCCATGCTGAAATATGATGGGATTCCCGCTACCCATTTCGATATACGCGATCTTACGGCCGTCGACCGTGACGAATTTCTTTTTCTCCCGCCAGCTGGCAATGTTCATCGTGCGCTCCTCCCCGGTCTCGCGACCGCTTATCTGTGACTCAAGGGTCCTGTGTGCCTCTGCCACTTCCATGCCGCTTCTATTTCAAGCTGCGTTGGATCCTGCTGCAGAGGACGTCCACCATCGTGGCGAATTCTTTTTCATCGCGCACACCCTGGGTATGCACCAAATGCGTGACCCCCGCTTCGGCGTAGGCCTCGGCCATCGCGAGTGCGGCCGGGGGATCTGCGAGCGGCAGGGTTTTCATCTGCACGACGTCGAGTGCGGGCCGCCCTGCGTTCGCCGCGAGACGCTGAAATTCGGCGACCTGCGGCTTGAGATCTGCCGGCGAGGCGCCCACCGGCATCCAGCCATCGCCGAAGCGCACCGCGCGCGGAAGCGCGGTCGCGGCCGCCCCGCCGACATAGATCGGCGGCCGCTGCAGGCGCGGTTTGATCACCAGCGGCTCATCGTTCGAGGTCAGAATGTCGCCCTCGGTCGCCGCCTGTAAAAACGCGAGCAACTCGTCACTGCGCTTGCCGCGCTCGCGCTTCGGGACCCCGAGCGCACGGAATTCCTGGTCGAGATAGCCAACCCCGGTGCCAAGCAGAAAACGCCCGTGCGACAAGGTCTGGATCGTCGCCAGCCATTTCGCGGTCAGGAGTGGGGGGCGATACGGCAGAATCAGCACGCCTGTGCCGAATTTGATGCGGGATGTCACCGCCGCGAAGAAGCACGCCACCCCGAGCGGATCGAGAATGTGCGCCATTTCGGGCGAGATCCCGTACGGATTATTATCGAACTTCGGCGGCAGCCCGATGTGATCGTTGATCCAGATTGAATCCAACGTCGATTGGTCGGCGTGGCGCGCACAGGCGGCCATGCATTCCGGCGTCGCCGTCGGTCCCCAGTTGCGGATATTGGTGCCTAGTAGCATGTGAAGTCCTGCGCGCGGTGCGGACCTCGAATAATGCGCGCGGTGCAGCGAAAGGCCAAGCCGTAATGCGGTGCGGAATTGCTGGTGCGCAGCGGCGCACGCGGACCGTGCTCCCGAGCGCCCCGACCATGTCGCGCGCGCAAGCAATCTCGGCGCGAATAAGCGAGTGATATTTTTGCTTTTTTACGCACCTCCTCGGAAGATTTTGCGCGCTGCGTGCAGGTCGGTTAGGGTGGGCCGGGAGCGCCTCGCTCAAGTCAATTCACTCGATACCCTCGGAGGATCCCGCTGATGAACCTCTATGCGGATTCAGATTTGCCCATCCGGGCCGCGCTGGTGCAGGCGCACACCGATACGCTCCACTCCTTCGCGGCGCCTGGGCACTGGTACTCAGGCGCGGAACGCCGTGCGCTCGTCACCGCCGCGCGTCAGGCGCGCGTGGAAGCAGGCCTGCAGGAAGTCGACGCATCATCGGCGGGCGCAAGCGTGTCCAGCGCGTTACCCGCTTCGGTCCAAAAGATTGCGCGGCAGGTCGCCGTTTCAACCAACGATCTGGAACGAAGTTTTTTCGAGCAAGCGCTGGCCGCAGGGATTAGCGACGCGCAGTACGTCGAAATCGTCGGCGTGGTGTCGCGCGCGGTGAATGTCGATGTGTTTGCGCGCGGCATCGGCGTACCGCTGCGGCCGCTCCCCGCCGCGACCGACGGCGCGCCCTCGCAACATCGCCCGCGCACCGCGCGCGATGAAGGTGCCTGGGTGCCGACGATTCCCGGTGGCGCCCGCGGTGAAGACGAGGCAAAACAGGTTTACGGCTCGGCGGATCCGCAGGCCGCACCGTTCATCTATCGAGCCCTCAGTCTGGTGCCCGGCGAAGCGGTCGGCCTGATGCAGCTCGGCGCCGCGCAGTACCTGGAAATCTCGAACTTCATGGATCTCGAATTCACCTTTGAACCCACTCTGACCCGCCCACAATATGAACTCCTGGCGGCGCGTGTGTCGGCGCTGAATGAATGTTTCTACTGAACGACTTCTCATACATGGATGCTCCGTGCGAGCGCCAACGCGAGAGGTTTGACGGTAGATCTGCAGGCGGTGGCAGATACGAAGCGCGACAGTGGCATCCCTGAGGGCGGCGCGCTGCTCGCGTTTGCGGATGCCGTGACGGGCAGCGATGGGCAGGCCATGGCACGCGCTCGCGCCGATCTGCGGCGCGCCCTCGGACCGGCCGCGCTGGTCCAGGCCGCCGCGATCGCGGGGAATTTCAATATGAACGATCGCGCCGCCAACGCGACCGGCATCCTGCTCGAGGGCATGTTCGTGCGCGACAGCGCGGATTTCCGCGCGGCGCTCGGGATCGATCGCTATCCATCGGCACGCAATACGCTGAGACCGAAGTGATGCCCGACGGGACGCTCGCCAGGTCGCCATTCACGGGAACGCGACGAGCCGCGGCGGCCTGCTGCCACGCCCAGACCGAAGCCCAGGTGCACTGATTTTGCGAGCTGGACTGCAGCGCATGCCCCGCTAACGCGCGATACCGTCGAGTTTTGCGCTTATCCGCGCGGCGAGTTGTGCGAGCAGCACAGCCTGAGCGCGCACCCGATCGGCGATATCCGTCCCTGCCGGGACACCGCGCAACTCGGCACGTCCGCCGCGCTCTGCGAGCACTTTGCCGTCGGCGCCGAACACCTGCCAGATTGCCACCAACTCGACGCTCTCGCCGCGGATACCGTCGAGTCGCAGCACTTCGAGCGCGACCCGCACGTCGAACGGCTCGGCGGCCAGCGCTGGATAGCTGCTGGTCGCACAACCCGGCAACTGTCGGCGCAAGGTTTCGCGCAGGACCTCGCTGATATTACGGGCGAGCGGCATCGCCCAGCGTGCGTACTCATGGAGGACCAATTCGTTGTCCGAGCGCCGCGTCACGATGCGCGGTTGATCGAGATATTCCGCAATGGCGACTGGACCGAGCGCAATGCGCAGACCGCACGTGTGGGCCGCGTCAACCGCGTCCGCCACTTGCGATGACGGCGGCTCAAGCAGGAAATAGCGCGTCTCAACCTGGCTGCGCTGGGACACACAGCCGGCGAGCAGACTGGTCGTCAGCGCAAGCAGGCACGGCAGGAGGACGCGAAACTCAATCATCGGCTTTTTCCTTACCCCAGATCACCGAATCCGGTTGCCGCCCGATCTGGTCGGCGAGTTCGCGCAGCGCGCGCGCCGCAGCGTCGACCTGGTGGAGGGTTTCATTCATGCGCAGCAGCAGGGGCGAATCTGCGCGCAAGCCGCCGAGCGCCTGGTGGAGATCGTCGCGCAGTGGCACCAGCGCCTGTTCGAAGCCAGTCGCCAGATGTTCGATGGCAGTAAAGGAATCGCCGGCCTTACGCACCGCCGCCCCGATGCCCGGATCGTTGACCGTGCGCTCGAGGGCGGCCAGCGCATTGACCGCATGGATCCCTATCTGGTCGAGCGGGAAGCGTCGCAACTCGGCCAGCAAGGCATTGGCGTTATTCTTGAACTCGCCGAATTCGGTCGGCAGAGTGGGGATCTGCGGCAGGTTGCGCGCGCCTGTGACGTAAACCGGCTTGCTCCCGGCAGCAAGGGTCAGATCGATATACAACTGGCCGGTAAGCAGATTACCGGTTTGCAGGCGCGCCTTGAGTCCCTGTTCAATCAGGCGGGTGACGATGCCTTCGGCGGTGCCGACTTTTTCCTCGCCGCTTACACCGAGGCGCTGCGGATGCAAGGTAATCACGACCGGGATCAGCGGCTTAAGTTCGTCGCGCCCGAGTTCGAGCGCGATGCGCTCGACCGCGCCGAGCTTGATGCCGCGAAACTCGACCGGGGCGCCTACGGTGAGGCCGCGCACCGACTCGTTGAAATACAGCACGTAGCGGATGCGTTCGGTGAACGCCGCCTCGGCGATGGCGGCATAGCTTTCGAACAGTTCGAACACCGCGCGATCGGCGGCCACCGGCGCGTCTTCACCGGGCGGGGCCTCGAACTGGAGGCCGCCGAGCAGCACTTCCTGCAGCGAGGGTGTGCGCAGGTCCAGACCGTCCGCACCGATCGACAGGTCGATGCCGCTGGCGAGCCAGAAGCGGCTGTTCTCGCGCACCAGACGAGTGTAGGGGTCGCGCACGAAAATGTGCACCGAAACTTCCTCACCGTCGTCCGACAGTTCGTAGCCGAGCAACTCACCCACCTCGATGCCTTTGTAAGTTATCGGCGATCCCGGTTGCAGACTGCCGAGCGTGGTGGCGCGCAAGAGGTAGCTGCGCCCCGGCGCGTCAGAGGTCACGATGGGCGGTGTTTCCAGGCCGACGAAGCGCCGCGCCGGTTCCCCCGGCGCCGGATCCATTTCGATATACGCGCCCGAGACCAGGGTGCTCAGACCACTCACACCCTGGGTGCCGATACGCGGACGCACTACCCAGAAACGCGCCTTGTCGGTCAGGTGTTCGACGAACTCGGGTTTGATACGCGCGGTGACCTCGACGGAATGCAGGTCCGGCGCGATGCCGATCGTGATCACCTGCCCGATATCCACCGCCTTGTAACGCACCATGGTCTTGCCGGCTTCGATGCCGTCGCCGCGCGCGAAGGTCAGCGTGACTTCGGGTCCGCGCGCGGTGTAGCTCTGCCAACCCAGCCAGGCGCCGATGATGGCGGCGGTGAGCGGAATCAGCCAGAACAGTGAGGGCCCGCGAGAGGGACGCAGTGCTGCCTGCGGAATCGCCGCCGGGTCGCCAGGTTCCGCTGCGTTCAGCGGGTCGTCGTGCTCACTCATGTGCGCTGTCCCACAGCAGGCGTTCGTCGAAACTGCTCGCCGCGAACATAGTACTCAACACGACTGCGGCAAAAAACGCAGCACCGACCCCCGGCACGACGGTGGCAACTGCGCCCAGACGCACCAGGGCGACGAGAATGGAGATCATGAACACGTCGATCATCGACCAGCGTCCGATCACGTCGATGAAGCGATACAGGCGGGCGCGTTCGAGCAGGCGCCAGCGCCAGCCACATTGCACCGACACCAGCAGGGCGATGAGCACGACCATTTTCAAGATCGGCACGACGATACTGGCCATGAACACCAGGATCGCGATCGGCCACTGACCTTCGGCCGCAAGGTGCACGATGCCGCTGGCGATAGTGTCCGGCGCACCGCGGCCGAAGCGCACCACGGTCATGATGGGATAGATATTGGCGGGGATGTAACAGATGACGGCGGTCAGTATCAGAGCCCAGGTACGTTGCACACTGTGTGGGTGGCGCAGATGCACGCGCGCGGCGCATACCGGGCATTGCCAATGGCCACTGGCGACCGGCAAAGACACCGTGCTGTGACAGATATGGCAGCAGGTGAGGCCATGGCGAGCCGCGCTGTCGCTGGGATAGTTCATGGCTCAACGCCGGCGCAGGGCCGCCCACATGCCGGCCGCATGCGCGGAGGACCATGCCGTCAACACACTCATCGCGGCAAATGCGTACAGTGCCGGCCCCACCACCACGCTGGCCAGATCGCCCAACTTGACGAACGCGACCAGCGCACCGAGCAGGTAGACTTCGGTCATGCCCCACGGCGCGATCCGCTCCGACCACACCGCCCACCAACGCCCGCGTTGGCGGCCCCTCGCCGCGCTACCAAGCAGCTGGCTGCGCACAAGGACTGCCACCGCGTGCAGCGCGGGGATCAGGATCGCAACGAGCAGGATCAGCACAGCGAGTTCGTAGCGCTGTTGCTGCCACATCGAGACCACCCCGTCGAACACCGTCGCCGTCTGCACCCGGCCATTGAGATCGAATTCCAGGATCGGAAACAGGTTGGCGACCGTCAACAGCACCAACGCGGCCGCCGCCAGCGCCGCGTCGCGTTCCAGATTGGGCTGGTCGCCCGCGGCCAGGCGCGCGCCGCAGCGCACGCAATGGCAGGTGGTGCGTTGAACAACGTCAGCGGGAATCGATTGCAGCAGATCGCAATCCGGGCAGGCTTCGACGACTGATTCTTGCAAGGGTTTGGCCGCAACCGTTGACAGGGCCGGGTATCCTACGCCGTCGGCCAGGACCGGTCCATGTCGCCGGCCGCCCTCACGCGCCGCGCCCTGCCCGGCGCGGCATGCTGGTCTGAACGGTCGATGTCTCGTCGTGGAACACACTCTCAGCGCGAGGGTTCCGCAAAATTCCGGACTCAACAGCCGCCATCCAGCGTGATCAGTCCGGCTCGCTCCTGCCCATTCAGTGCATCCCTTGCGCGATTGGTCAAAAAAAAAACGGAGGGTTCTTCCCGAACTTCCGGGATGCCGGCGGCTTGACCGTTCACGACGGCGCGGGCAGGCTGCCCGCCCATGAGCATTAACTTGTTACGCGATTTCCTGCGTCTCGAATCTGCTGCCGGCATCGTCTTGATGCTGGCCGCGGCGGCAGCGCTGGTGTGCAGCAATTCTCCGCTGGCTGCCCTGTATGACGGTCTGCTCGGCACGCACGTCAGCGTGCTGATCAACGGCTATGGCATCGATAAGCCGCTCCTGCTGTGGATCAACGATGGCTTGATGGCAGTGTTTTTCCTGCTCGTCGGGCTCGAGATCAAACGCGAGATCCTCGAAGGCCAGCTGTCCAGCCGCGACCAGATCGTACTGCCCGCGGTAGGCGCCGCCGGTGGCTTCGTGCTGCCGGCGTTGATCTACGCCGCAATCAACTGGCACGACAGTGGCGCGTTGAATGGCTGGGCGATCCCGACCGCCACCGACATCGCTTTCGCGCTCGGCGTACTCGCGTTGCTCGGCAGGCGGGTCCCGCCGGCGCTCATCATTTTCCTCACCTCGCTCGCGATTTTCGACGATGTCGCAGCGATTGTCGTCATCGCGCTCTTCTATACCGCAGATCTCACCCTGCCGGCGCTGCTGCTGGCAGGCGGCGGGCTCTGCGTGCTGTTGATCCTCAATCGCTGCAGAATCCGTTCGATCACGCCTTATGCCCTGATCGGGCTGGTGGTCTGGGTCGGGGTGCTGAAATCCGGGGTGCACGCCACCCTCGCCGGGCTGGTCGTGGCGATGTGTATTCCACTGGCGGCGGACAAGGAGGGGCATTCTCCCTTGCATTGGCTCGAACAGACCCTGCATCCCTGGGTTGCCTACCTGGTGCTACCGGTGTTCGCCTTCGCCAACGCCGGTATCCCGCTGCGCGGTATCGACGCCGCTGCGCTGGTCGGCGGGATCCCGCTGGGCATTGCGGCTGGCCTGTTTGTCGGCAAGCAGTTCGGCGTTTTCTGCAGCTGCTGGATGCTCGTCCGTCTCGGCGGCGCGCGTCTGCCACAGGGCGCCAACTGGGCTTCGTTTTACGGCGTAGCGGTCATCGCCGGCATTGGTTTCACCATGAGTCTGTTCATTGGTAACCTCGCCTTCGAGCATGGTGGTTTCGACGATCTCGCCGCCACCCGCGTCGGCGTGCTGATCGGCTCGCTGTGTTCTGCTCTGCTCGGCGCCGCCGTTCTGTGGCTGGCGGGGGGCGCGGCAGCGCGGGAATCTCAGTCGTCGGTCTGAAAGGTCTACACGCGTTCCCGCTCACGCAGGGTCTTACGCATGATCTTGCGGGTCGTAATCATAGGCAGTGCGTCCATGAATTCGATGCAACGCGGCGCCTCGTAGCGGGCGCGGCGCGGGCACACGTTATCGCGTAGCGTCTCGACCAGCGCGAGCACCACGACGGACTTGATGACCTCGGTACGAGCGGTGCCGGCTCGTTTGGCGGGTGAGATTTCAGCGAGGGAACGATCGAGCGCGACCTTCAATTTCAGTCGACGCGAATCGGCACGATGGCGACGCAACGTATCTGTAGACCGTGAAATCTTCGAGTTCTGAAAAGCTCAAGCGATTCGGCGCAGGATCGGAGGGCTCGTCGTCGCTCAAAAACACACCGGACAGATACATCGTCCGCGTGGGATGAAGCATGCCGGAAATGCCCCCGAACGAGTTGATGTCGGTGCTCCCCGAGGCGAAAAACCCGCCATCAGGGCCGTTGAACAAGCTGCCGCCATTACAGCACGACACGGAGCCCGTCACGCTGGCGAAGGTGAGCACGAGATTGGAGCCCGCTGTGAAATTGACCGAAGGCGGCAGAATACCCGCACCACCACCGCCCGGTTCGGACACCGTTGCATGTCCGGCACCAAACAGATTCGCCTTACCGTCAACTACAAGCTCCGCGGCCGATAACGCACCCGAACTTAAGAACAATGCGCCCGCCAAGGTGCGCAAAACAAAACCAGTACTGCGCGCGTTCCTGCTTTCTAAGCCCATGGCATCATCCTCTGCATGGTCATCGTTACTTATGGAATGTGTGCCGCTTATCGCCTTTGGCGCGCATGACGCATGACGCTAGTCGATTGCAGCGCGCGCATTCAAGCGCGCCAAAGGGGTTAATGAGAAGGATTACCGTAGATTTCGCCGCAATGTCGATCTTGAAAAAAAAGCGATCTCTAAAGACGCCGCGACTCGTCGAGCCCCACGTGAACGTTCCTGCATCGCACCGCCCCTACGCGCGCCGCTCGTATCAGGTGCGAGGTTAGCAAATGCAAAGGTATGCGCGGCACGTTCCATATAAAGATTCGAGATGATGGGGATGCTCACCGGTTTAGTGGTCAAGCGACTGAGCGCGACCATTTCAGCGAGATGTTTGTGGGCGCGCGAAAGCGCGTACAAACGAGGTGCAAACAATCGTGCGTCGGCGATTTCGTGGCTGGCTGCTACGAGCGTTCGCAACTGTTAGTGCTGACTGAAAATTCACTAGACTGCTGATCTGGATGTGATCAGCGGGGTCGCTGGCAGCGCCGTGATGGCATTGGGAAATGTGCCGGAAGGAATAGTCATTCCAATTTCGGTAGGATCGATAACCGATGGTCACGCGGAGATCGCAGCAACAGTTGATGGCACAGTCCGTGATCGATCGCTGGATCCAGATCCACCGCGCCGCCGGTTTCACCG
>JANOVQ010000323.1:0-4156 GCA_031417495.1 Pseudomonadota bacterium
CCTTGGTCCTCGGTTCGAGTCCGAGCGGGCCCACCATTTAATCAATAAGTTAGGTAACTTTGAGTTGCCCTCTCACTGCGAAAAGGTACAATTTCAGTACAGTTGCAGTACACCAGAGGGATCATGGCAGCCCTAATCAAGACGCCGGCCGGTACTTGGAAGGCGATCATTCGCAAGCGCGGATGGCCGGCAACGATCAAGACCTTTCGCACGAAACGCGACGCCCAGGATTGGGCGCGCCGTACCGAAGACGAGATGGTGCGGGGCGTGTACATCGTGCGCGCCGATGCTGAGCGCATGACGCTTGAAGCTGCATTGAAGCGGTACATGGAAGAAGTCGCCGTGACGAAGAAAGCTTCGACGATTTTGTCGGAACGCAATCGCGCACGGAGACTTACCAAAGCGCTCGGAAGCTATAGTTTGGCGGCGATCACGCCGAGCCTGGTTGCCGACTTCCGCGATCGTCGGATTGCAGAGGGCCGCGCGAACGATACCGTCCGCCTGGAACTCGCAATGCTCTCTCACTTGTACACTACGGCGATCAAGGAATGGCGACTCGGGCTGATCTACAACCCGGTCACGAATATTCGCAAACCCACCCCTGGGGTAGGGCGAAACCGGCGACTAACGGCGGCCGAAGAGCAACGGCTAATCGAGGCCTGCACGCGCTACTCGAATCCGATGCTCGGCTGGCTGGCAAGGATTGCGATCCATACGGGCATGCGGGCGGGTGAAATCCGATCTCTGCGCCACGGTCAGGTCGACATAGAGCGACGACTGGTCACCCTGACGGACACCAAGAATGGATCAGCGAGGACCGTGCCACTGACCCGTGCGGCGGTCAAGGTCTTCCAGGAAGCCCTGAACAATCCGACCAGGCCCGCCGATTACGATCTCATTTTCTTCGGCGAGCCCGGCCGTGACGGCAAGCGCCGACCCTACGAGTTTCATCCGGCATGGCAACAAATCCTCAAGGACAACGGTATTAGCGGGCTCAGGTTTCACGATCTCCGCCACGAGGCGGTGTCGCGCTTGGTCGAAGCGGGGTTAGATGACCAAGAAGTCGCCGCCATCTCCGGGCACAAGTCGATGCAGATGTTGCGGCGGTACACGCACCTCCGTGCCGAAGATTTGGTCGCGAAGCTCGACAAGTTAGGCGTGCGCTAAGCGATCGTTGCTTCACGAAACCGTGCGCAGGCAATATTTGGTTTCGCATGGTCTGCTTGTAGGGAGTGAGTTCAACTCTGTCCCGATGCACTTCGCATTGGAAAGGCGAGACCATGTCAGACCAAGACAAACCCACCCTGCAGCTCCTCAAGACTCAGTTAACCGAGCGCTACGGCGTGCTACTGTCCCAAGCACAACTCGCAGCGCTCCTCGGCCGCTCGACCGGCGGACTCCGCTACAGTCTGTGCGCACCGGCCGATGCGCGAACCCGCGCGTTGAAGGCCTGTGGCCGACGTATCGGTCGCCGCGTGTATTACCCCGCCGTCGACGTGGCGCACATCATCGCGAGCCCCGACGCGCCGTGACGCGAACCATTTTTCGGATCCCTCACCGCGAACGCTACACAGTGATCGATAACCGGATCTTGGAAAACGCATCCCTATCCTGGGCCGCGCGTGGCGTGCTCGCCTACCTGCTCTCACAACCCGACGACTGGCGCGTCATGGTGAAAGAGCTTGAGCGCCGAAGTGAACTCAGCCGCGATGGCGTCTACACCCTGCTTCGCGAACTGCGGTCAGCGGGTTACGTGCACTTCAAGCGGCAGCGCACGCCGGGCGGCACCATCAGCAAAGGCGTGTACTTCATCACCGAAGAACTGCATTCACTTCATCCGGCCTTGCCCAAGGAGGATAGACCGAAGCCGGGTCGGCCCGACACGGTTGAGCCGCACACTTAACTATTACTGAGATAAACCAAAGACTGAGTAGGACAAACTAAAGAAACTACTACTACAGCAACAACCCTCTCCAGAATCTGGAGACGGTGAAATCATGGTGGTCGTATTGGTGAATTTCCCCCGTCCAGTGATTTAGCCGCAGACACATTCGAAATCAATCGATAAGCGAATTTTTCTCAAGGTGAGATTGGAACCTGTGGATGAATTATTCGGGCCGAATAATTCATCCACAGCCAGGTCGGAAAACACGCGCGACGCGTCCCTGATTTCCCCTCGACACCGATAGAGATTCCTGGCGAACTCCTGAGTTGGCGCGTCACCGACGCCGGCGCGGAGCTTCTACTGCTACCGCTGGTGGATGCCGCCTAGGAAGACGGGACCTGTTGTCCGAGCATCGCTACCCTCGCTATGCAGTGCGCAGTTTCCGCGCGGATCGTCCAAGGCCTCATTCACCGCTTGGCCGACGCGGGTGATGGGGTGTCACTTGCGACAACGACGCCCCAGATGGGAAAGATGCGATTTTGTACGCGCTGCGTGACTCCGAGTACGCAGGGGGACGTCACGGAGATCAAGCCTCCCTCGACGCGATGAGTGGCGGCTGGATAGTCGCCGGCGGTGCGGTGGCGGTCGAAGTTAAAGTTGCGCGACGCGTGACAACAGAAACTGTTGGCGCGTGGAACGCTCGAACCGAAGGGGCCCTCGTCACTGCCGCGACGCGGGTAGTGACGAGGGTGGAAAGCTGAAGCACCGCAACGATTCACGGCGATTTTTGGACGTGACCGCCAAGTGACGCGTGCCAGCAGGCGGGAACCGAACTGAATTTATCCGTGGCCACGACGGTTTCGTGGCAAAAATGCAGGCATCGATCTGAAAGCCTGCGCCAGCGAATGCTGGTGCTCGAACAAGAACGGCACGCCTGGCGAGCAATCGTCAGAAGTGTTCCCTGGGCGTAATCAATCAACCGCGTAGCGCGGAAATCGAAAGGAGGTGAGGAAGCACAAGAGAAAGAGTGGTAACGGTCCATCGGAAGGAACCCGGCAGGGATACCCCGATGCACCGCCTAATGTAGGCAATTCAGGCTGAGGGGCGTGGTGCCCCCAGGGACTCCTGCCGCGCAAGCGGTTCTCAGACGTTTATCCCGTCGAGAAAGTCAGAAGCACTTACCAAACACGATTGCACCATAAACGGCCTGACCACTTCCAATCGGACGACCGGATTTATCAAGACCGAATCAATGGGCGCTGAAACAGCCCATGGCCCGCGCGCGTGTGCGATTCCGCGGTATGCCGGAGCTGGCGGCGCGAAAATGAACCGGCCGCATCCCGGTGATCGGTCCCATCGGGATCGATGTCGCCGATCGTGTGGCCCAATTTGATTCGACGCTGCACCGCAGCGAGTTACCGCAATCGACCCACTACCGCCTCACCGGTTGAACTTTCAGTTTTCCGCAAAGCAGCCCCTCATTCTGTCATGGACTGCCAATCTAGCGACGCATCGCTGACGCTGCTAGATGAGCCGGATTGTCCGCCAATGCCGATTGATTTGGTTCCAAAACGGAACTCGCACGCGTTCGGACACTATACTTACAAGGTGCTATTGTCGGTGTCGTATCGGGTGGCTTGGGGTCGCAATGCGTAACCTTCGCAATCGAAATGTAAGTAGCAAGGAGGGGTGTCATGTCTCAGAGGGCACTTACCAAGCTAGCGGCGCTTGTCGCACTGGTCTTATCCGCGTTCACGGGGTCAGCTGGTGCCCTAACCGTGACGCAGGCCGGCCTTGGCGGTCCCCCGGGCGCTCCCGGAGGTGACGGCGGCGCCGGTGGGCCCGCGGCTGCGATTGCATCTACCGTCAACTCGGATGCCACGAACACCGCAACTGCGTCCGGCGGTACCGGTGGGCTTGGCGGTGAAGGCGTCCCCGGCGGCGGGGCTGGGCGCGGCGGCAATGGTGGCAATGCCACGGCCACCGCTTCAACGACGGTTGCCACTGGCAATGCCACCGCGACCGCTAGCGCCACCGGTGGCGCGGGCAACGACGCGGGTATATCCGCAGGCTCGCCGAACGATGGTGGCGATGGTGGCGACGGCACCGCTTCGGCGATCGCGATCAATAATGGCAGCGGCGATGCGCGCGTTACGGCAACCGCACGCGGCGGGCGAGCGGGGACTGCATTGTCTGGCTTCTCGATCCTACCGGTCACGGATGGCCGCGGTGGCGATGCCATCCTCGGCACCGTGTTCGGGTCCTCTAACG
>JANOVQ010000324.1:0-2856 GCA_031417495.1 Pseudomonadota bacterium
TGTCCGCGACATCGGCCTTGCCCATCGCGAGGTGACTCTTAATCAACTGCGAGAGCGGCTGCACGGCGTCCGGTGAGACCGCCAGCGCGGACTCGAACTGCTCGAGGCTCTCGGCGAGCTTGTTCTCGCCTTGATAAGCCAGGCCGTCAAAATAGAAACCAGCGGGATCTTCAGGCTGAGCAATCTTCAGACGATCGGCCACCACATGCGATTTGGCCCAATCTTTCTGGAACATTCTGATCTTGAAGATGCCTTCAAAGGCGCCATGGTTAGTCGGCTCGACCTTAAGAATATCTTCAAGCTGCGCAAGCGCGCCTTCGAGATCCTTCTGGCTGGAATAGAGATTAGCCAGATCGCCACGCATGACGGTGTCCGTCGGGTTGCCATCGATTGCTTTCTTTAAGGTATCGATGGCAAGCTGCGGTTCCTTGTTGGTTAAGTGCGCGCGCGCCAACAGGCGATTAATTTCAGGCACATTCGGATCATCTTTCAGCGCGGCGCGAAAATCGGCAATCGCGCTCGAAGCATCGCCGCCATCGATCGCTAACGTACCGCGCAGGACCAGCGCGTCGCGATCGCGCGGATTATCCTTCAATACCTCTTCAATCAGCGTCTTCGCCTTCACCCTGTCCCCGCCCCGCCCGATCACCACCGCCAGGCGCGTTTTGGCGGCGAGCGCCTGCGGGCTCTTCTTATCTGCTTCGCGATCAATAATGGCTTCATACACTTCACGGGCTTTTTCGGGTTCGTTCGCTGCTTCGTAAAGCTTGCCTAATCCTGCACGCAGTTCGTGGTTGTCCGGTTGCGCCTCAACCATCGCGACCAAGGTCGCCACTGCCGTTTTGCCGTCGCGATTCTTCGCCTGGAACTCCACCAACGACAACTTCGCCGCCGTCGCCTCTTTAGGATCGGCGGTGATTTCTTCAATTGCGTTTTTCAGCGTCGCCTCGGTCTTATCAAGATCCTTTTGCGACATATAAAACTGCGCCAGGCGCAGGCGATGCCCGAGCACCTTGGGTTCCTGCTTAACAATCGCTTCGAAAAGCGCAGTGGCCTCTTTGTGCTTGCCAAGCTGCGCATAGACCCGTGCCAGGATCGACTGCACGGTGGTGTTGTCAGGGTCTTTTTCGAGCGCGAGCTTCAAGGTCGCGATGCTGTCATCCGGCCTGCCTTGCTGCAGAAACAACGAAGCCAGTAAGGCGGAAGCATTCAGATGTCCCGGCTGTGCGGCGAGCGCTGCCTGCGCATCCACCATCGCCCCTTCGATATCCTTGTTGAGGGCTTTCACACTGGCCTGCAGAGTAAGGCCGTCCGGATCTTTAGGATCGAGTGTGGTGAGTTTGTCGGCGAGTTTCTTGGCCTCCTCGGCGTTGCGGCCAAGCAGGTAAATCTGGCCCATTTTGGACAGAGCCTGCTTGTGCGTGGGATCGGCTTCGATCACGGCGAGATAGTGACCCGCCGCACCGCGCCAGTCCTGAAGTTTCTCGAGTGTTTCGGCGAGGGCGAAGCGCGCCGGAACGTCCTTGGGATCGATCTGCAATACGTTCTTGAACTCCAGGCGGGCCTTCTCAAAGTTCCCCTCCTTGAGCAGCGCCTGGCCCTTCTCCATGTAGGCCGCTTTGCGATCGGCGGCTCCCCCGCAGGCCGCAAGGGTGAGGGCAAGAATGAAGGCTAGAGTGGCGGTGGTGGCGGTGCGCTTCAGCATTGGTCTCGATATCCTTGAGGTTCAGTAATCGCGCAAATTCTACCCGGACTCAGCTCAAAAAACCGTAACAAAAGTCTCGGCTTAAGACGGGAAAGGGAGCCTTAAGTTAAGATTCACGGGGTGTTGTGCGAGTTTTTTGCGGCGAAACAGATTGGCCTACGCCTGCCGCGCAAACCAGGTGTCCTGCGCGCGAGACCCTGCCTCAGTGGCCCGTCACACCCGCGAGATGAGAGCTTAAAAGTGAGCGAGTGATCAGCCGTCCCCCAACCATTGAACGCGCGTTGCTTGGCTACATGCTGGTGATCATCGCCCTGCTCACCCTGGCACCGTTTCGCTTTGCGTGGCCCGCAGAATGGATAATTTCATGGGCGGGTGATCGCGGTGACGCGCCGGCAAATTTTCTGTTGTTTCTGCCGCTGGGTTATTTTTTCCGACTCGCGCTTCCGCGCAATTCGCCCCGCGCAATCCTGCGTGCCCTGCGCTATGGATGCGTGCTCAGTTTTATGGTTGAAGCGCTGCAGTTGTTCTTACCGGCTCGGCTGACTTCGGTGTTCGATCTGATCGGTAACAGCCTCGGCAGCGCGGCCGGCGCAATTCTGTGCGAGGCGGTACGGCGGCGGCTCGACCGCACGTTACCCGCAGTGCTCACCCTCGAACATCCCTTAGTCAATCTGGTGTATTTGAGCTTGCCGCTCATGTGGTTGGCCGGGCTGGGCGTAGAGGCCACGCCGGCGCGTGTGTGGCTGCTCGCGCCGCTTGGCGCCGCCGGTGCGTTAACGCTCGCCGGGCTGTGGCGCTATCGTTTTGCCGGTGCCACCACGCTGCCGCGGCCGGCATTGGTCTTCGCGGTGGCGGGCTGGTTTTTATTTGGCGCGCTTGCCGGGCTGGCAAGCGCGCCCCACATCGTTGCGCCATGTGCGCTCGCCATCTTCGCGCTCACCCTGGTCCTGCTCTATTTTCGTGGACCACTGCGCCACCCAGGCGGTCGCTTCGAACACAAAGTGCTTGCGACGGTCTGGCCCTGCTATGTCGTTTATCTTGCGATGCTGGTCTTATGGCCACACCCCGGCCCGTTCGTCTCTTTTGATTTCGCGCTCGGCTATCCCGAGTATGGTTTCGAGCGCGCGTTCACGCTCAGGATTGCCGAGCAG
>JANOVQ010000325.1:0-3278 GCA_031417495.1 Pseudomonadota bacterium
CGAGCGAGACCATCCTGGTCGGCCGCGGCCCGACCTGCACGCTGCGCTCGACCCACGGCTCGGTCTCCGCTATCGCATTAATATCGATCAATTGATCGACGCGCCGAGTGGCGATTTCTCGCTGCTCTTCAAGACCAACGAGATCGGCCTGCGTGATCGCCCACTGGGGACGCATTTGCGCCAGGAGCTCAAGTTTCTGATCTTTGGCGATGAATTCGCAGAAGGCTGGGGCGCCGATATCGATCAAACGGTGGTGGTCCGCGCGCAGAACCTGGTCAACGCCAAAACCGCCCTTGAACCGCCCGTGCGCTTCGTGATTGCAGGGAAATCCAGCTTTGGTGCAGCCCAGAATTATTTGGCGGCTGAGGCGCTGGTCACTGAACTGCAGCCGAAGGCCATCGTGTTCTTTTACACTTCGCTGATGCCGCACGCGGATGCCTTGTTTCTGCGCGAGGCCAGCGTCGTCGACGGCCTCGCGGTGGGGCTAACCACTGCGGCCGCGCCGAGCGTACCGGTGCCGCACCTGGAGGACTATCCACCGCCAGCGCCCGCCTGGCTGAGAACGCTCGCGAAACAAAGTGTGGCGGCGCGCTTGCTGGCGGAGTGGCTGGCACTGCGCCATGCGCACGCGGCCCTAGTCATTGGCGATCCGCTCACCGATCGCTTAGCAGGGCTCCGCAGCGGCATCGATTTGAAGGCGGTTCACGCACCCTCGCTGCGCCATGTTCGCGCGCTGGCAGCGCTGGCAGCCGCCCATCAATTGCCCTTCCTGCTCGTCCACCTCCCACTGCCGCCGCAGGTCGCGGCGGATGCCTGGGAAAGTGGGCGAACGCTGTTTAAGGTACCCGCCGGGGTGCTCCCGAGTGCGGATGTGGCGGTGGTCGAGGGTTTCTGTCTGGAGGCCAAGCTGCGCTGTCTGCACCTGCACGGCGTGCTGCAGGACGCCGCCACTAAGGCGCCGACCACGCGCTTGTTTTATCCGGCCGAATTGGCCCTCACCAGCGAAGGGGCGACCCTGGTCGCGCAATGGTTTGCCGATGAAGTTTATCGCTGGTTGGGCGAACTAGGCTGGCGCAAATAGGGCTGCTCCGCGCGGCCTGATCCGCTGTAGGAAGTGAGGAATCAGTACGCGCTGAAGCGCACGACTCCCCGTCTTTCTAATTCGCCGCGCTGTCCTGGGGTTTTATCCAGGGCTGCAACTCGATAGAATCGGCCGTCTAATCGCCTGTATACATCAGCATCTGGACAGCGTATTCGGATTCGGTGGTCCCTGCAGGTGTGGCTCGGCGCCTGCGCCGAGCGTAGTTGATTCAGCGCTGCGGATTACCGTGATTCCCTGAATTGATTCGCTCATCGACTGCGCATTTGAAGCTAGTCCAGGAGGATGTCGCGCGCGGCCAGCGGCGGTATCGAACAAAACGTTTATTCGAGGTTCAAGTGCAATGAATTTCCGTCTCGCGAAATGGGTTATGGACCACCGCGCCAGCATGGGCGCCTTATTCATTCTGGTCACCATGGCCTTCATGGTTGGCATTCCCCACGTGCAGATCCGCACAATTTTCAAGGATCTGCTGCCCACCAATGACCCCTTCGTAAAAGTCTATTTCGATCATCCGAATTTCGGCAATCCGTTACTCATTTCGGTGATGGTGAAACGCAAGCATGGCGATCTTTATAACGCCGAGACCTTGCAAAAAGTCTGGGATATGACGCGTAACCTCGACCTCGCGCCGTATGTAAACCATGACACCCTGATTTCGATTTCCACTGAGAAGCTCCGCTATGCGGAAGCGACCCCGGACGGGGTCGATCTGCAGGCGCTGATGGATGATCACGCACCAGCAACCCCCGCCGAACTCAAGGAGTTCCGGGCGCGTGTCGCGAAATCGGCCAATGCGCGCACGTTCTATATCTCGCCGGACGAAACCGCGACGCTTATCAATGTCGCGTTCCTCGATTCGGTGGATTACGGCGAAGCGTTCAAATTTGTGCAGAATCTCGTCGAGAACGCACGCGACGAACATCACGACGTGTATGTCGCGGGCCAACCCACTCTCACAGGATGGGTTTATAAGCTGCAAAAACAGACCTACAGCATCTTCGGGGTGACGATTGGGTTTCTGATGGTGCTGCTGGTGTTTTACATGCGGAACGTCGCCGGCGTGACCGCGCCGATTGTGTGTGCGCTGGTGGCCGCGCTGTGGGGCTTCGGTTTCATCGGTTGGCTAGGGCGACCGATCGAGCCGCTGCTGATGATTGTGCCACTGCTGCTGGTCGCCCGCTCGTTCTCGCACTGCGTGCAGTACACCGAACGCTACTACGAAATTCTGCATGTCCTGAAGGATCGCCGCAAAGCCGCCGAAGTCACGATGGCGATCATGATGGTGCCCTCGGTGCTCGGCATCATGACGGACGTCTTCGGTATCGTGTTCATTGCGGTCGCCCCGATCAAAACCATGGTCAATCATGCGATTTTCTGCGGCTTCTGGGCGCTGTGGATCATTCCGACCGGGGTGTTCCTGATCTCGATCCTGCTGTCCTACCTACCGGCTCCGAGGAACCTCGAGACCATCGTCGGTGGCAAGGACAAAGAATCGGGGATCCACCTGCTCGAAGAAAAGATGCTGGCGGCAACGGCCAAGATTACTGTTGGGAAGCCGGCCATTTTCACCTTGCTCGTCACCGCGGTGCTCGGGGTTTTGGCGATTTATGTCAATTCGCTGATCAAGATCGGTAACCCGGTCGAGGGCAGTAACCTGCTGTGGTACGACTCGGAGTTCAATATCGCAGTCCGCGCGATCAATGCGCACTTCCCGGGCATGAACACGCTCGAAATCGTGCTCGAAGTCAAGCCGGAGGCGATTGAAAAAGATCGCCGCGTCGCGCGCACCCCCGAGGGAGTTAGAGTCTCGACCGAGATTCAGCGCATCATGGAGGCGGATAGTAAGTTGACACCGCGCGCGACCCTGTCATTTGCCGATTACATGTCGGAAGTTAATCGCCTGTTCTCCGGCGGAAATCCGAAATGGTTAACGCTCGATCCCACGGACCGGGCAGTCGCCAATGCAGGGTTTGCGGCCACCTTTGGCACCAGTCCCATGAACTTCTCGACGATTGCCGACTTTCGGTTCATGAACTCCACGGTGTCCGTCTGGTTCAAGGACAACAAGCAGGAAACGGTCGACGCTGCGCTGGCGAGCGCACGCCGTGCGGTGGCGGCGGTTGGCATCGACCACCCCGATTTCCGCGTCCGCCTCGGCTCCGGTGTGATCGCCCTG